>CAIUZV010000398.1 GCA_903903735.1 uncultured beta proteobacterium
CATCGATGCATTGATTATGCGTGTCGCCGACGTACAACTGTCGTTTCCAGCCATCCTGATCGCACTATTGATTGATGGCGTTGCGCGGGCCGTTGTTCCGGGTGATATGCATGAAGTGATTGCCTTCCCAGTACTGGTGGGAGCGATTGCTCTGGCAGGTTGGCCGCAGTATGCGCGAACGGTACGTGGCTCAACCTTGGTTGAGAAAAACCGGGAATATGTGCAGGCCGCGCGAGTGATCGGCATTTCGTCGCCTGTGATTATGTTTCGCCATGTCTTGCCGAATGTGTTGGGGCCCGTGCTTGTCTTGGCGACGGTTCACTTGGCTACGGCGATTATCACTGAGGCGACGCTCTCTTTCTTAGGGGTAGGCGTGCCGCCGACGTCGCCCTCCTTAGGCACGCTCATCCGGATTGGAAATGATTTCCTTTTCTCCGGCGAATGGTGGATAACGATTTTTCCTGGTGCGGCCTTGGTGCTGTTAGTGCTGTCTGTCAACCTGCTCGGGGATTGGCTACGTGACGCCTTGAATCCCCGCTTAAGTTGAGAACACCTATGTCGAATATTCTAGAAATCAAGGATTTGAGTGTTGAGTTTCCAACACGTCGCGGCACGCTCAAAGCCTTGAATGAGGTGTCGTTTTCTATCGCGGCGGGCGAGGTGGTTGGTGTGGTCGGCGAGTCGGGGGCTGGAAAATCGTTGACTGGTGCTGCAATTATTGGCTTGCTAGAACCCCCAGGGCGCATTTCTGGTGGACAGATCCTGTTGGAAGGTCGACGCATCGATCAACTTTCTGATGAGGACATGCGTCGGATTCGTGGCCGTGAAATAGGAGCTATTTTTCAGGACCCGCTGACGTCATTGAATCCTCTCTATACCGTGGGGCATCAGATCGCCGAGACGATCGTGACGCATTTGCCAATGACTTGGACGCAAGCGCGTAATCGTGCCATTGAATTACTCGAAGCAACCGGAATTCCCGCGGCGCGTGAACGTATCGATCACTATCCTCATCAGTTTTCAGGCGGTATGCGGCAGCGCGTGGTGATTGCGTTGGCGTTAGCCGCGCAACCCAAGTTAATCGTTGCTGATGAGCCGACGACGGCGCTTGACGTGTCGATCCAGGCCCAGATTATCGAGTTGCTAAAAAAGATGTGTCGCGAACAAGGTGCAGCCGTGATGCTCATTACCCATGACATGGGTGTGATCGCCGAAACGGCGGATCGTGTCGTGGTGATGTATGCAGGACGCGTCGCTGAAATCGGCAAAGTGCGCGATGTGATTCATTCTCCACGTCATCCTTACTCAGTTGGTTTGATGGGCTCAATTCCATCGATTCATCAGCATGTTGAACGATTGGTGCAAATCGATGGCAGCATGCCTAGATTGACGGCGATTCCTGCTGGCTGCGCTTTTAACCCGCGTTGTCCTAACGTCATGGATCGCTGTCGAGTAGAGCGTCCGGAATTACAGCAATTGGGGACGTCTCAGGCGGCATGCTGGCTCCATCCTGCGCAGGAGGTCGTATGACGACTCAGCGCGCGTTGGTAGAAGTTAAAGATGCTGCACGTTGGTTTGATGTGTCGGCTCCCTGGTTGGAGCGGGTGTTATCGCGTAAGCCTCGCACTCTGCTGCGTGCGGTCGATGGTGTGTCTTTCACGATTCGCAAAGGTGAGACGCTGGCTTTAGTCGGTGAGTCTGGCTGCGGCAAGTCCACTATTGCTCGTTTGTTGGTGGGTTTGTATCCATTAACACAAGGGAGTATTTTGTTTGATGGGCAGCCCCTTTCAAACATGCAGGGACGCAATGGCTTGGCGTTGCGCAAGCGGTTGCAGATGATTTTCCAGGATCCGTACGCGAGTCTGAACCCGCGCTGGCGCGTGGGGCGAATCATTGCTGAGCCGATCCTTGCGCACACGACACTCACGCCCGAGGAGCGCGAGACACGTGTAGACGCTTTATTGACGCAAGTCGGTTTGCATCCCTCGGACAAAAGTAGATTTCCCCATCAGTTCTCAGGTGGTCAACGTCAGCGTATTTCCATTGCACGCGCGCTTGCTGTGAACCCAGAGTTCTTGGTGTGTGACGAGCCGACCTCCGCGCTTGATGTGTCGGTTCAGGCGCAGGTTCTCAATATCATGAAGGACTTGCAGCGCAATCTTGGGCTGACCTATCTGTTCATTTCCCATAACCTTGCCGTCGTGCATCATGTCGCGGATCGGGTGGGGGTGATGTATCTTGGCCGCATTGTGGAGATCGCAGATCGAGATACCTTGTTTTCCGATCCGAAACATCCGTATACGCGTATGTTGCTGTCAGCGATTCCTGACATGACCGGACAAGGGGGTTCGCGTACCCCCGTAGCGGGTGAGGTCCCGAATCCGTTGAACCCGCCTTCAGGATGTACGTTTCATCCACGTTGCCCGTTTGCCCGCGACCTCTGTAAATCAGAGTCTCCGACCACACAGGTCTTCAAAGGCGTTGAGATTGCCTGCCATGGAGTCGTCCAAGGCTGGCCGATGCAAGTTTAGTGAATGGAGGGCGGTCGGGGCGGTTCGTCCGACTGCGCATCCTGCTCGAG
>CAIUZV010000399.1 GCA_903903735.1 uncultured beta proteobacterium
CGATGCGGCCGATGCGCTGGCCTGCGCGATTTGCCACGCGCACATCGCCCCACTCACCGAAAAACTTGGTCAAATGAACTATCAAACACGCACATCGCGTGGTCGTACGCGCTTGCGTGCAGGACGCTTACTGGGTTAGCCGCCCGTTTACTCAAGGACTCAGCATGATAGGTCGTCTCACCGGTACGTTGTTTGAAAAAATGCCCCCGCGTATTGGGCTGGATGTGCAAGGCGTCGGCTACGAGATCGATGTTTCCATGACGACGTTTTACGCGCTACCAGAGTTAGGGACACAAGTCACGCTCTTAACGCATCTCACGGTGCGTGAAGATGCGCATATTCTGTATGGCTTTTCTACCGCAGAGGAACGCGCGACCTTCCGAGAGCTCATTAAGGTGAGCGGCATCGGCGCGCGCACGGCACTGGCCGTTCTATCGGGCATGTCCGCCACCGAACTTGCGCAGGCCATCACGCTTCAAGAACCAGCACGATTAATGCGTGTACCAGGCATCGGTAAAAAAACCGCTGAACGCCTGTTGTTAGAGATGAAAGGCAAGCTCGGTGCCGATCTAGGCGCGCAACCCACAGCTGTGGCGGGCACGCAAAACGACGTACTGCATGCACTGACTGCGCTGGGCTACTCTGAGCGTGAAGCGCTCAGTGCATTAAAAACACTTCCGGATGGTGTGAGCGTCTCTGACGGCATCCGACTCGCCCTCAAGGGCCTCTCCCGCTAAAGCAATCACGGATCTTCTATGAGCCACATCATTCATCGCTCTCTGCTTAAAACGCCTTTAACGGCCGCACGTGCGCAGGGCATTCATATTTATGATCAACACAATAAGGCCTATATCGACGCAAGCGGCGGCGCTGCGGTGTCGTGTTTGGGCCATGGACATCCGGACGTGCTGGCGGCGATGCACGCCCAGATCGATCAACATGCTTATGCACACACGGGCTTCTTTACCTCCGAGGTCACTGAAGAGTTGGCCAACCATCTCATCGCGCACGCACCGAAAGAACTCGGCAATGTCTATTTCGTTTCAGGCGGCTCAGAGGCCGTCGAAGCATCCCTTAAATTAGCGCGTCAGTACTGTGTTGAAATTGGTCAGCCTGAGCGAACGGTCTTTGTCGCCAGACGTCAGAGTTATCACGGCAATACTCTTGGCGCGCTGGCCATTAGCGGTAACGAGCAGCGACGCAAACAATTCGCCCCCCTACTCATGGACGTGCCACGCGTTGGGCCCTGCTATGAATATCGCGATCGTGGGGCTGGCGAGACCCAAGATGCCTACACGGCTCGTCTGCTCAAGGAAATTGAAGACACCTTCCTCGCTACCGGGCCAGAAAAAATCATCGCGTTCTGTGCAGAAACAGTTGGGGGAGCCACCGCGGGTGTGCTTCCTCCGACCCCTGGGTATTTTCGTGGCGTACGCGCGCTGTGCGACCGCTATGGCATTCTGCTGATCGCTGACGAAGTCATGTGTGGCATGGGACGCACGGGCACACTCTATGCTTTTGAGCCTGAGCAAATCATTCCCGACATCGTGGTGATCGCCAAAGGCTTAGGGGGTGGTTATCAACCCATCGGTGCCTTTCTGGCACACAACCGCATCATTGACGCGCTTCGGCAAAAAAGCGGCAGTTTTCAGCACGGGCATACCTACCTTGGTCATCCAGTCGCCTCGGCCGCGGCACTCGCGGTTCAGCGCGTGATCCAACGTGACGGCTTACTCGCCCAAGTCCGTGCGCGAGGCGCTTATTTAACACGCGCACTACAGCAGCGTTTTAAAGATCACCCGTTCGTGGGCGATATCCGCGGTCGTGGGCTATTTATGGCGCTTGAACTGGTCGAAGACCGTGCCTCCAAAGCGCCCTTTGATCATCAAAAGAAACTGCATGCCGTGGTCAAGGCGCAAGCTTTTGATAATGGCTTGTTGGTCTACCCGATGGGCGGGACCATCGACGGCGAACGGGGTGACCACGTGCTCCTTGCTCCACCGTTCATCACTTCAGAGAGCGAGCTCGATCGGATTGTCGAGTTACTCGCCCTCTCGATCGATCAATCAATCAATTCTTGCGCCCGATAGCTTGACCGCCTGCGCCCAATTGACCACCTCTGCGTCGATCACTTTTTGAAACGCCTCAGGGGTGCTGTTGTTGACTGCACCGCCCATGTCTTGAAGCCGTTGGGTCATGCCAGGCTCAGCAACAATGCGTCGGATATCAGCAGAAATTTTTTCACGTAACGCTGCAGGCATTGAGGCAGGGCCATACAACCCGAACCACGTTGCAGCCGTGAAGCCTGGCATCCCGGCCTCAGCGGTTGTGGGAACACCTTCCAGTGCAGCCACACGCTCACCATGTGCAAGCGCGATCGCGCGCAACTTACCCGACTTAATGTAGGGCAAGGCTGCAGAAAGTGTCACAAACGCAACCTGTACCTGACCGCCCATCAAGTCTGTCAACATAGGGGTGTCGCCCTTGTAGGGCACATGCACGAGCTGAGTCCCTGTTTTGGCCTTAAACAATTCGCCGGCTAGGTGCTGGGGGGTGCCGTTTCCCGTGGACGCCATCGTTAAGCCATTTTTTTGAGTCTTGGCGTAGTCGATGAGCTCTTTCAATGTCTTGGCTGGAACGGCGGGGTTCGTGACCAGCACTAAGGGAATGGTCGACACCAGGGTGATCGGTCCAAAATCCTTGATGGGATCGTAGTTAAGTTTTCGATATAGGCTGGCGCTAATCGTATGCGCTGCCGTGGTCATGTAAAGCGTGTAGCCGTCACCCGGAGCACGCGCCAAAGCCTCGGCCGCGACGGTCGTCCCCGCCCCGGGCTTATTGGTGACAACCACCTGCTGCTTCCATGCCACCGTCAGTTTCTCGGCAAGCATCCGAGCAATCACATCGGTTGCACCGCCCGCAGGATAAGGCACAACAATCGTGACCGGTTTCTCGGGATACGCGGCAAGTGCTGTCGCACCCGCAAGAAAAAATGCCGTCAGCCAACCTAACAATACTCTACTGCAGAGTGTACGAAAACCCATCGCCATCACCTCAAAGTTTAGTGGTCGAGTTATCTTGCTGTTCGCGCCATGCCAATAGTCGCATCACCCCTTCACGCATTTGAACTAGGGGCCTCCATCCAATCACCTCACCCGCCTTATCGTGCGGGATGTGAAACGCGCCTCCAGAAGTCAAGCGAACCTTGCCCGGCGGATCAGGGCGCACTTCCGGTTTGAGATCACTCTTGCAATAGTCAAGAACAAGCTGGACAAGTTCACCCGTTGTAATCGGTGCAGGACCAGACACATTGACAGCAACGTCGGTTGCCGCACTCTGCAAAGCTGCGACGTTTGCGCGCGCGACATCCGATACATGTACAAAATGCTTCGTATCTTTGCCATCGCCTGGCAGCACAGGAGCTTGCCCGTTGCGTACGAGATCGTAGGTCTCCATGATGTAGAGCGAGTTCGCCGCACGGTAATGCTGGCGCTCACCGTAGACAGTCGAGTAGCGCAACACGACGTAATCTTGTCCAGTGCTTTGATGGTAGTGGCGGCACA
>CAIUZV010000400.1 GCA_903903735.1 uncultured beta proteobacterium
ACGGGCCTTGGTGACAACGATTTGTGCCATGCGGTGCACGGCGGCGGGATCGTTCGATGGTGATTCGCATTCGATCCACGTGCGCAGCTCTTGGGCAAGGCTTTGTGCCAACGTGTCGTTGGAGTTTTTGTCCAAGGTAGCGGTGCTCATGGTTCGTCCTTGCGGGTATGATGAATATAGCTATTATGCAACAGCTCAAGATTTGGGTTTAGGCTTTCGCAACAGGAAACAACAGAATGAAGACGATTCATACGGTAGGCGTAGCAGGTGCGGGTGCGATGGGACGCGGCATTGCGCAAATTGTTGCGCAGGCGGGCTTGCGGGTACGCCTATTTGACGCGAACGCGCAGGCGACGGCGGTGGCGCGCGACGCGTTGGCCGCCACCTGGACCACACTGGCCGCTAAGGGCAAGTTAACGCAAGAGCAGGCCGATCTGGCGCTCGCGAATATCCATCCGGCCCAAGACCTGAGTGCGCTGGCGGACTGTGATTTGGTGATCGAGGCGATTATTGAGCGACTCGACGTCAAACAGAAATTTTTCGCGGAGCTTGAAAAGGTAGTGTCTTCGGATTGCTATCTTGTTTCCAATACATCGTCGTTGTCGATTACCTCGATCGCCGCGGCGTGTGCCAAGCCTGAACGCGTAGCCGGCTATCACTTTTTTAACCCAGTGCCTTTAATGAAGGTCGTGGAAGTCATTGATGGCTTGCGTAGCGATCCAGCTGTTGGTGACGCGTTGATGGCGCTGACGGTTCGTCTTGGACACACGCCCGTCCGTGCAAAAGATATGCCGGGTTTCATCGTCAACCACGCTGGGCGTGGGATGAATACCGAGGGCTTGCGGATTGTCCAGGAGAGTGTGACGGATTTCCAGACGGTCGATGCGATCATGCGTGAGCAGGCGGGTTTCAAAATGGGGCCGTTCGAGCTGATGGATTTGACTGGCCTAGATGTGTCTCAGCCGGTGATGGAATCGATCTACTGGCAGTTCTATGATGAGCCGCGCTTTAGGCCTTCACCTATTGGCACGGTACGTGTAGCGGGCGGTTTGTATGGTCGCAAGACGCAAGGCGGTTTTTACGGGTACGCAGATGGACAAAAACAAGTAACGCTTGAGCCGCCAGCACCAGCGTTGACCCAAGCCTGTAGAGTCTGGGTGAGTCCGGACCATGCGCTGGGCCATACGAGAGCGACACAGCTGTTGAAGCGGTTGGGCGCCACAATACAAACTGGCAGTAAGCCTGGCGCAGACGACTTATTGATCGTCACTCCATTTGGTTTAGATGTTTCTACGTGTGTTGCCCAACAGGGGCTCGACCCCTTAAGAACGATTGGGCTAGATACCCTTCATGATTTTGAGCTAACAAAACGCCGCACCCTCATGGTGTCGCCCGCCACGACATCGCATTGGCGTGACATGGCACACGCACTGCTGGGCAGTGACAATATCCGTGTATGTGTTGTGCAAGATTCGGCGGGCTTTGTCGCGCAGCGCGTTTTGGCGATGATCGTCAACATAGCCTGTGATATTGCACAACAGAGTATTGCCACGCCTAGCGATATCGATCGTGCTGTTGCCTTGGGACTGGGCTATCCCCAGGGGCCCTTAACGATTGGCGATACCTTGGGTGCCGAAAATATCCTTGAGATTCTGCGCAACATGCAGAGCGTTACCGGAGACCCCCGGTATCGTCCAAGTTTGTGGCTGCAACGACGTGTACAGTTGGGACGGTCGCTTGCGACCGCCTGACGCGTCAGCTTATTTAGCAGCAGGTGCCTGAGGGGCAGGGGCGGCAGGTTCTTCAAACTTGCCGCCAGCGCTATTGGCCATGTAGACAACCGCGCGTGCGATTTCATAGTCATCCAGAGCAGGGTTGCCGCCCTTGGCGGGCATGGCGCCCTTGCCCTTGACCACGCTTACAACCATCGCAGTCAGGCCAGTGCCGATTGCGGTCGACCAAGCAGCGGTATCACCAAATTTTAGAGCGCCCGCCACGCCGGCAGTATGACAACCCGCACACACAGCTTTGTAGACTTGTTCGCCCGTTTTATAAACTTTTGGACCACTCGCGTCGACGAGGTCTAAGCGCGCGATCGGAGCAATTCGCTTGGCCGTTGCCTCTGGACCCAGGGTGTCAGAGCCTGCGCCGACCGTCACGCCTGAGGTGACCAGGTTGGCCAACAAAATGATGATAATGACCGGCAAGATGAACGATAGCGCGACCGTAATGATCAGTTGCTTGGGCGTCTTGATGGGAGAGTGGTGTTCTTCTTCGTGTGGCTGCGTATTGCTCATGACCAGATCCTGCAAGTAGTTGACTTACAAACCCGAGGATTATAGCGGGATCGGAAGAGCTCCGTGAGAAATCCGAGAGGGTAAACCGCTGCCGCTATAATTCACCCCGAGGCGCCCGTAGTTCAATGGATAGAATAAGAGTTTCCGAAGCTCTCGATACAGGTTCGATTCCTGTCGGGCGCGCCAGCTAGCCGCGCAAAGGCCTCGTGCCTTGGTGGACACCAAGCGTTCCTTTGTGCTTGTGCGGCCCCTTAATTGGCGTGCGGCGCCTTCAATGCTGAGTGAAAGCGGGCCACATATTCGTCAAAACTCTCCTCGTCGGACGTCTCGATCGCTTGCTGATCTAGCAACGATTGTGTGGCTTGCGCTTGGGCTGCCGCTAACTCGGCCGCGGTCAATCCCCTTTTGCGCAGCTCTTCGGCGTGGACTTTACTCATGCTTAATGCGTGATCATGGAAAGATCCGCCTGATCGTTTGAGTTGTTCGAGAAACTGGGCAGAAGGTGTCTGTTGGGGGTCACGGACTTTGGCGCGCTGGGCGTCTACAGCCGAAACATAGTGATCGTCGCCAAGCGCCTGACCAAAAGTCTGTGCGCAGCGTGCTATGTGATCAAGGAGGTCGTTCGCCCATTCGGCCAACGGGATCTCATGCCCATTTTGCTTGAGTAGCAGGCCAGGCTGTCGGCCTTGTTTAACGACGTGTGCAAAGTTTGCAGCGCTTTCTGGACACCAACCGCTATCGGTGAACTCAGGGCTTTCTTCCAGCGCACAAAACAGTAAGAATGCGTCGACAAAGCGTGCCGTTTGCGCAGAGATACCAATGGATTCGTTCGGGTCAATGTCTAGACAGCGCACTTCGATGTATTGCACGCCACGCTCGGCGAGCGCAGTGATGGGGCGTTCGCAAGGACCTGTTGTGCGTTTGGGACGAATGCTTGAGTAGAACTCGTTCTCAATTTGCAATACGTTGGTGTTCAGCTGAATCCATTCGCCGTTGCGGTGGGTGCCGATCTCTTGGTAAGGGGGCCATGGTGTCGTGACGGCGTCGTACAGACGCTGCAAAAACATATTGAGATCGTTGTAGCAGAGCTTAAGACCTGACTGTGCCTTGTTTTGGTAGCCCAGATCGCTCATTCTCAAGCTGGTGGCGTATGGGAGATACATCGTGTTTGGAGTGAGTGGCTCAAGGTTGCCGACATTTCCACGTAGAAAGTCTGTCGACACGGCCGGCGAGGAGCCAAACAAATACATGAGTAGCCAGTTGTAACGCGTGAAATTCCGGATTAATGAGATATAGCCCGCTGAGCGGCGGTCTTGTGCGCTCTCTTGTTTGAGGTCGAGCAGATCCCACAGGCCTTCGTCAAAAGAAAAGTTGTAATGCAGACCTGCGATGCATTGCATCGTCTTGCCGTAACGCGCAGCCAGTCCGCGTCGGTACACGTGCTTAATCATGCCGGTATTTGAGGTGCCATACCAAGCGATTGGGATGTCGGCATCCGCGGGCAAGTGCGCTGGCATCGAGTGATTCCACATCAGCTCGCTGGGCATCGTTGTTGCCACGACGCGATGGATCTGGTCGATCTCGGCTATGAGCGCATCGACCGTCGTGTGGGTGCCCGTGATGAGTTCAAGCAGCGCTTCGGAGTAGTCAGTCGTCACACGGGGATGCGTTAGGGCCGAACCTAGCGCAAGCGGGTGTGCTTTCATGGAAAGCAGTCCGGCTTGATCAACGCGCAGGCCTTCTTTTTCGATTCCGCGTAGGGACTGGCGCAGAACGGCAGGACGCGCAAGCAGTCGTTCGAGGCGGGTAGACAACATAGACACGAGAAGGCCTTTAAACTTTGTGAGACAGTGCATTTTAAGCTACCAGCCCTTGCGTGCGGTGAGCACTAAAATGAAAGGCAATTTGAAGCTTTCAAAGATATTTTTGTAGATGGATCAACGAGATGCGCAAATTCATATCCCTCTGGCTATTGTGGGTACCCCTTGTGTGGTTGTCTGGCTGCTCGCCAGAGTACAACTGGCGCGAACTGTCTGTCGCGGATGATCGCGCGGTGGTGATGTTTCCTGCCCGCACGCAAACCGAGCAGCGCAAGATCGACGTACAAGGGCTGACTCTAGCGTTTTCGCTCACATCCGCCGCGGTAGGCGATGCAGTGTTTTCTATTGGCTACGCCAGCCTGGATGAGACCGTCAGCCCGGCCAAGGCGCAGATGCTCGTTGACGCGTTTGTTCAGGCGCTCTATCGGCGAGTTGGGCAAAGTGTTCCGGCGCAGGCTGCAGCGGGCGAGGTCTTCACGCTTGAGACGGATGTGAACGGCAGACCATCCCGGTTACTGGGCAGAGTGCTCGTGCATCGAGGGATGCTGATCCAGGTTGTGGTTTCAGGCCCGACACAATCGCTTTCACGCGAGAACGCCTCAGAGTTCATGCGATCGTTGGTGCTTCGTTAGTCGGCAGAGCCGATGGCGGGGCAAATGCTTCGTGTGGCTTGCCATTGAGCAAGCCCAAGCGTAACGCTTGGGCAACGCCCGCTTGTCGTCCATAGACTTTAAGTTTGGCGCAGGCGTTGCGAAGATGAAAATTCACTGTGCGTTCGGTCAACCCAAGGATCAGGCCGGTTTCCCAACTGGTCTTGCCTTTGGATACCCACTCTAGGCATTGCACTTCGCGCCCGGTCAGGCGTGGCGTGGTCATATAGCGAGGTCTCCCCACACAGTCGACATAATTGGCTAGTTTGCCTTGGCAGACAGTATTTGGAAATTCGCAAAACCCCTGTGATGCGCACTTCTTTTGTAAGTAAGTGTCTGACAATGTTAAACTTTGTACTCAGTTGGCGCCGATTTGCTTGATCCGCTTGCGGGCGCCTCATAAATCCCGCTAAAGAAGGTCC
>CAIUZV010000401.1 GCA_903903735.1 uncultured beta proteobacterium
AGTTCAGTGGTCTGCACACTGAACCTTACTGCCGGAGAAACAGCATGGCATACAGCGATAAAGTTTTAGATCATTACGAGAATCCCCGCAACGTGGGTGGCTTCGACAAGGGTGACGATCAGGTCGGTACCGGCATGGTCGGTGCGCCCGCCTGTGGCGACGTTATGAAGCTGCAGATTCGTGTCAATGAAGCAGGCATCATCGAAGATGCACGCTTTAAGACTTACGGCTGCGGTTCAGCGATCGCCTCGAGTTCGCTCGTGACCGAGTGGGTCAAAGGCAAAACACTTGACGAGGCATTGACAATTCGCAATACGCAAATTGCCGAAGAGCTTGCTTTGCCTCCGGTCAAGATACACTGTTCCATTTTGGCCGAAGACGCAATTAAAGCTGCGGTCAAAGACTACAAAGACAAGCACACGGGGTAATTATGGCCGTCACACTTACGTCGCAGGCAGCCGATCACATCGGTAAATATCTGCAAAAGCGGGGCAGTGGGATTGGGTTGCGCCTGGGTGTACGCACCACGGGCTGCTCGGGCATGGCGTACAAGCTCGAGTATGTCGACGAAGTCGCTGCCGAAGATCAAGTCTTTGAAAGCTTTGGGGTCAAAGTGTTTATTGATCCTAAAAGCCTGTCATACCTTGACGGTACCGAACTCGATTACGCCCGTGAAGGCTTGAACGAAGGCTTCAAATTCCGTAACCCTAACGAGAAGGCCACCTGCGGTTGCGGTGAATCTTTCACCGTATAACCAGTCGTGAACGCAACGGATCACTTTTCGCTGTTTGGTTTGCCTCAGGCGTTCACGATTGATCCACGGGTGTTGGAAGCCGCTTGGAAGCGCGTAGCGACAGCCGTGCATCCCGATCGGTTTGCCTCGGGTTCTGCTGCAGAAAAACGCGTGGCCTTGCAATGGAGTACGCAGGCCAATGAGGCGTGGCGGGTCTTGAAGGACCCCTTGTCTCGGGCGCGTTACTTATGCGAACTCGGCGGCGTTGATTTACAGACAGAAACCAATACCGCAATGGCACCTGCTTTTCTGATGCAGCAAATGGAATGGCACGAAGCCCTTGACGAGTTGATGGCGCATCCCAACCAACCAGCTTACCAAGCACTCGCCCAGGAATTCGATGCGGCACGCGTCGGGTTCGTGCAAACCTTGACGGATTTGTTTGCGAACAATCAATTCGAACAGGCTGCCGCGCGTGTGCGGGAATGGATGTTTTTAGACAAACTTATTGCGCAACTCAAGCAGACACATGGCGTTATTGCAGATCTCTGAGCCCGGCGAATCGCCAGCTCCTCATCAACGACGCTTAGCCGTCGGGATTGACCTCGGTACCACCCATTCCTTAGTTGCGGCCGTGCGTAGCAGCGTGCCTGAAGTATTGCCAGATGAGCAGGGGCGGATGTTAGTGCCTTCAGCCGTTTATTTTGAAGCGGCCGATCGTGCTGCGGTAGGTGTCGATGCGTTGGCCTATCAGAGCGCGCATCCGCTTGATACCTTGGTGTCGATTAAACGCTTTATGGGAAGATCCCACGCCGAGGCTGCAGCGTCGGATGTGCCGTATGTGTTTATCCCAGACGGACAAAGCCTGCGAATTCAAACGACGCATGCAACGGTGTCCCCGGTGGAAGTCGCAGCACGAATCTTAGATAAGCTGAAATTTCTCGCCGAGGGAACGTTGGGCGACTCGTTAGTCGGTGCGGTGATTACGGTGCCAGCCTATTTTGATGATGCGCAGCGTCAAGCCACGCGCGATGCAGCACGTCTAGCTGGTTTGAACGTTTTGCGGTTGCTCAACGAGCCAACGGCCGCAGCGATTGCCTACGGGTTGGATCACGGCTCTGAAGGGGTCTATGCGGTCTATGACTTGGGCGGTGGCACCTTTGATTTATCACTGTTGCGTTTGGCGCGTGGCGTCTTTGAGGTGATCGCAACCGGTGGCGATACCCGCTTGGGTGGTGATGATTTTGATGCGCTGATCGTGGCGTATTTCACGCGCACACTTTGTTTGAATGATTTGACACCTGCGTCGCGTCGCGCGATGTTAAGTGCGGCGCGTGTCTTGCGTGAGGGCCTGACAGATCAGGCTGACTTCACGGTCAATGTGACACTCGGTTCGACCACACTTGCGCTGTCGTTAACGCGTCAAGCCTTCGAGGCGATGGCGTCTGGTTTAATTGATCGCACGCTAGACTGTGCACGACAGGCTCTCAAAGATGCCTCGTTATCTATCAAGGATATAAAAGGCGTTGTGATGGTGGGTGGTGCCACGCGCATGCCCATCGTACGCCAGTCTGTGGGTGCTTTTTTTGGTTCAGCGCCCTTAACAGATTTGAATCCAGACGAAGTGGTCGCCTTGGGAGCTGCCTTGCAGGCCAATCTGCTTGCGGGCAACCGACACCCCGGTGAAGACTGGCTGCTTTTAGATGTCACACCGCTTACGCTAGGTCTCGAGACCATGGGTGGGCTGGTGGAACACATCATCCCGCGCAACAGCACTATTCCGGTTGCGCGTGCACAAGAATTTACAACCTTTAAAGACGGGCAGACTGCCTTGGCGGTGCACGTTGTGCAAGGTGAACGCGATCTTGTCGCTGACTGTCGCTCGCTTGCGAGATTTGAGCTACGTGGGTTTCCGCCGATGGTTGCGGGATCCGCCAAAATTCGTGTGACCTTCCAAGTGGATGCCGACGGTTTGTTGAGCGTGACGGCGCGCGAGCTCGGCTCGGGGGTAGAGGCGTCTGTCACGGTAAAGCCTTCGTATGGGTTGAGTGATGAAGAAGTTGCGCGCATGTTGACCGAAGGGTTAAAGCAGGCGGATTACGATGCGCAGATGCGTATGCTCAAAGAGCAGCAAGTCGACGCGCAACAATTGATTGAATCCGTCCGTGCTGCCATGGCAACCGATTCTGATTTGCTGAGTGCAGCGGACCAAACACGCATTGCCCAGCAATTGCAGTCCACACTTGAGACGGCGAATGGTGACGATGTTGAAAAAATACGTCTTGCCATCAAAGCGCTCGCGGATGCGACCGATGACTTTGCTGCGAAGCGCATGGATCGCAGTATTCGTGCGGCCTTGACCGGAAAATCGCTCGACTCGCTCTAAGCAAATGCACACTACACGACCTTAAACGACACGACCACAACGAAGCGCGGATATCGTATGCCAAAGATTACAGTTCTACCCCATCCTGATGTTTGTCCGAACGGTTCGGTCATTCAAGACGCGCCTGTCGGCGAGTCGATTTGTCGAGTCTTGTTGGACAACCACATCGAGCTTGAGCACGCTTGCGAGTTGTCGTGTGCTTGCACGACCTGCCATGTGTTAGTGAAAGAGGGGTTCGGTTCCTTGGCGGAGGCGACAGACTCAGAAGAAGATCTGCTCGATCGCGCTTGGGGTTTGTCGACGACATCCCGTCTGGCTTGTCAGGCAAAGGTTGCACAGTCAGACCTCGTGATCGAAATCCCACGCTACACGATCAATCACGCCAAAGAAAACCATTAGAATGACCCTTTGATAAATGTGGTTGGAGACATCATGAGAGAAAATTCGATTCGTCAAAAGATTGCCGCTGGACAACCTGTGATCAACGGTTGGCTCGCCATTCCGTCGTCTTACTCAGCTGAGGTCATCGGCCACGCTGGCTTTGATTCGGTGACGGTAGATCTTCAACACGGCATGATTGGCATTGATGCGGCCTTGCCGATGTTTCAAGCGTTGTCCGCCACGCCAACGATTCCTTTGGCGCGCGTGCCGTGGAACGACCCAGCACAAATTATGCGCTTGCTCGACAGTGGCGCCTACGGCATTATTTGCCCAATGATTTCGACGGTGGATGATGCAGCAAGCTTTGTGTCGTCTTGTCGTTACCCACCGCGCGGACAACGTTCCTTCGGTCCTGCGCGTGCCTTGCTCTATGCTGGCGCTGATTACTACCCACAGGCCGATAAAGAAATGTTGACGCTCGGTATGATCGAGACGCAAGCGGGATTGGATAACCTCGACAAGATTTTGGCGATGGAAGGGTTAGATGGCATCTACATCGGCCCTAATGATCTCGCACTGGCCTTGGGCTCGGTTCCGAAGTCCGAGTCAGATGATCCGGTGGTGATCCAAGCGGTTGCCCATATCCGTGAGCGTGCGATTGCCCACGGCAAGATTGCCGGAATTTTCTGTTCTTCAGGTGAAGCAGCTGCTATGCGCATTAGCCAGGGCTTTCAGATGGTGACACCGGGTAACGAGGCAGCATTGATGGCCGCAGCAGCTAAAGCAGCCGTTGCAACCGCACGTGGTGCGAAGGCGCCTACAGCATCCAAAACTGGTTATTGATTACAGGCGGCTACAAATGGTCAGATTCTCTGCAAACCTCGGTTTTTTGTGGTCGCAACTCCCTTTGCTCGAGCGTATTGAGCGCGCTGCAAAAAACGGTTTTAAAGCGGTCGAGCTGCAGTGGCCTTATGACACACCAGCCCAAGACGTCCGCGCTGCGGTCAAACGCTTGAATTTAACCCTGCTGGCAGTGAACACCCCTGTGGGCGATGCCAGTATTGGTGAATCCGGTCTAGGCGCCTTGCCTGGACGCGAAGCGGATTTTAAAAAGGCCTTTGATCAATCCTTGCAGTGGTGTGTAGGCAGCGGTGCCCCAGCGATTCATGTGATGCCTGGCTTGGCAAGCGCGCAGATGGAACCCGAAGCGCGCAAGACGTTCATTGCGAACTTGCAATGGGCGGCGGATGTCGCTGCCCCACACGGCATTACCTTGCTGCTAGAAGCAATCAACCAGCGTGATAAGCCGGGCTACTTTTATTCGCGCCAAGCCGATTCAAATGCAATCCGCGAAGCCTGCGGACGCGACAACATCAAACTGATGTTTGATGTCTACCATGTGGGTGTTTCTGAAGGCGATATCCTGACAAAACTTGGTCAGTACATGCCGCATATCGGTCATATCCAGATCGCAGCCGTGCCGACGCGCAATGAACCCGACGAGGGCGAAATCGCTTACTCTGCCGTCTTCGAGCGCATTGCATCGCTTGGGTACAAGGGCTGGATCGGGTGTGAGTACCGTCCCCGCACAACGGTAGAAGAAGGCTTGAAGTGGCTCAAGCCCTATCTGTCCTGAGGAATCGCGACGCGCGTCCCTGTTAGCCCGCGCGCGCGCTCTCCGCCTTTAGTCTTCTTTGCGCAGATGTGGAAACAAAATCACATCGCGAATGCTCGGGCTATCGGTCAGCAACATCACTAACCGATCAATGCCAATGCCGCACCCACCTGTAGGGGGGAGGCCGTATTCGAGTGCACGAATATAGTCTGCGTCATAAAACATCGCTTCTTCGTCGCCTGCATCTTTCGCTTGCACTTGTGCATGGAAACGCGCGGCTTGATCTTCTGGGTCATTAAGCTCAGAGAAGCCGTTGGCGATTTCACGACCCGTGATGAACAGTTCGTAGCGCTCGGTAATGCCAGGGCGAGTATCGGATTCGCGCGCGAGGGGTGAGACCTCAATCGGATAGTCGATGATGTAAGTAGGTTCCCAAAGCTTCGACTCTGCTGTTTCTTCAAACAGCGCGAGTTGCAGCGCACCTAATCCCGCACGTGCCAGGTTTGGTGCATTGACATCCACGCCACGCTTTTTGAGCTCAGTGCGTACAAAGTCGACATCGCCAAGTTGTGCTTCGGTAAATTGTGGAGCGTGCTCAAGGATCGACTGAACGATGGTGCGGCGATGGAAAGGCTTAGACAGATCAAGCTCGCGACCCTGATAGGTGAGGATCGCTGTGCCGCAAGCATGCATGGCAGCCGCACGGATGATCTGTTCCGTGAAGTCCATTAGCCACTGGTAATCCGTGTAGGCAGCGTAGAACTCCATCATCGTGAACTCGGGATTGTGACGGGGACTCACACCCTCGTTACGAAAGTTCCGATTGATTTCAAAGACACGTTCAAAGCCACCGACTACCAAGCGCTTTAAGTAAAGCTCTGGCGCAATGCGCAAAAACATTTCCATGTCGAGCGCGTTGTGGTGCGTAATAAAGGGCTTAGCCGCTGCGCCGCCTGGTATGCCGTGCAACATTGGCGTTTCAACTTCTAGGAAGCCCGCATCCACCATGGTTTGGCGGATCGCACTGATGGCTTTGCTGCGCGCCGCAAAGGTCTGGCGCGTTTGCTCAGTCATGATCAGGTCAACATAGCGTTGACGGTAGCGCAACTCTTGGTCAGCGATCCCGTGAAACTTATCGGGTAAGGGCCGCAGCGACTTGGCCAGCACGCGTGCCGTCGCCGCGTGAATCGACAGTTCACCTTTATTGGTTTTGAAGACTTGACCGGTGATGGCAATGATGTCGCCGATATCCCACTGTTTGAAGTCGTCGTAGTTCTCTTCACCCAAAGAATTACGATCCAGATAAATCTGAATGCGCCCCGTGCTGTCTTGCAGTGTCGCAAAACTCGCTTTGCCCATCACTCGCTTGAGCATCATCCGCCCCGCCACGCTGGCGGGATGCGCGGCGGCAGCCAGGGTGGCCTGATCCTGCTCGCCATAGCGTTGGTGCAATGGCTCGGCGCGGTCGGCTGGCACGAAGTCATTGGGAAACGCAACACCGCGC
>CAIUZV010000402.1 GCA_903903735.1 uncultured beta proteobacterium
CAGCAAAGGCAGTATGTCGCAAAACGTGAGATCCGATCCTTTCCAAGACTGATTCAGCGCGTGCCCCTGCACAAACTCTTGAGCCAGCACATCGATGACGGCACTCAGGCGCGAGAGCATGCACGACCAGTCCGCATCTGGATACTTTGCTTTGGCGAGTGTCTTTAATCCGCTCAAGCCGAGATCATCATGCTCAACCAGACCGAGTGCCGCGCATCCTCTGGCATGTAAACGCACTAACATGAGGGCGCTAATATGCCCCCCTACGTCGCTGTCGCTCGTGCTTGCGGCACCAAGCAAGGCGGCATAGACAGGCACTTGCAGGTTAACGGGGCGCGCTCCTTGCCAATCACTTATCACCGAGGGCAAAGACCGACCAGTTTTGTAATCAATCACTGCAAGATGCTTGGTCCCATCACCCTGATCTTCAGAGACTAGATGGTCTAGACGATCCAGCCGAACATCGAGCAATAGACCCTGAATGTTGAGCTCACGCTTTTGCTCGATTTCTTGCACAACGAAGGGCGCACGGCCTACCTCAATGAGCAACCAATCGTAAACAACCCCAATGGCGCGTTTGACTTCCAAATCACGTAAAGCTGTGTCGAAGGCGTTGAGTTCCTGACTCGCGACTGCCTGCACAATTTTCTCAAGCTGAGGTAGAAGTGCAGAGGTCTGAATCGCCGCCTTCAAGCTGCTCTGATCGCGCAAGGCTTCCCACACACGTTCCATGACACCGTGTAGGAACTTTCCGCGCAGGGCCATTTGTGGAAGCTCGCCATAGGCAGGCAAACCCTTCAGACCTAAGCGATAGCGAAAAAAAGCCCACAACGGATTAATGGCCTGTGTTTCCAACACAGACACTCCGCCCCGCACTTTTTCACCTACAACCAGTGGTGGCGCTAGGTCATCGCGCCATGACTCTAGGTTAGAGGGCTGCCAGCATACAAGGAAGTCAAGCGCCTGATCCTTGACCGCGTCCTCGAGCTTAAGCGCCTGTATCAACGGTGACGGGCGAAGCTCTCGCTCGCCCTCAACACGCGGCGCGCTCACCGTGACCGTTGGTGCCACTTTGCACAGATTTGCAAAAATTTGTTGCGCCCATTGACTCTCGCGCTCAGGTGTTGCACGAGGTGCCTGCGCGCGACGCAGTGCCGCCATCGGGATCAATGGGTTAGGTTTTGTCGCGGCAGGTAACACCTCATCCGTTAAACCAAGTATCCATGCACCGTCCCACTGCCCTCCTTCTGCCTCAAGAAGACCCAATACATCGAGACGCGCGGTCGGATCACGCTGCGGTTGAAACATCGTTGCTCGCGCCAAGCGACCAAGAATGCTTAAGGCCTCGGACGACGGTATCTGTTGAAAAAGTGCGCTCAACGATTCAAACCGCTCGAGCAACGCATCAAAGGCTTCGAGAACTTGATACATCGCGGAGCTCTGCGCACCGCGGCCAGGAAAACCTAGCGTAGCCAGCGTCGCCCTAAACACGCCAGACCATCGATGCAACGCTGCGGTGCGGGGTAGCGCTTGCCAATCCTGCCATGCGCGCTGCCACGCCGGCGATAACTGATGTAAGGGCTCAAGTGTCGACGTCCATGACGCAAGAGAGATATGACTCACTTGCCATTCACGCCAACCAGCATCGATCATCGCGCGCGCACCCTGTTCGGTGCTGTGTCCTACACAGTATCCCGACAACAAGGCTGCACCAAGATCTGCGGGCGATGCACCGAGCTGCTCTTTCATGAGCACAAAGGTGCGCAACCATGCGAGGGCGGCGCGGCATGCCGCCCAATCGGACAACGGTCGCGCCACCGCGACGTTAAAGGCATGCACGCGGGCACCGGTGGTGTCGCCCAAGCTCTGTTCAAGAACCCGGCGCGCGAAGGGCGCCTGCGCATCCAGCGAGACGGCAATGATTGCAAAGCGCCCCTCTGGTCGATGATCGAGCTGCGCGCGCGCCCAGTTCGCCGCAGCCAACCACTCGGCCTGAGCAGTCGCCGCGTCGACGCGCATGACATCAGAGGCTTGCGCCAACTCTTCGACCAGTGTTGAAACCACGACGCCACGCGCGACCAGCGCCTCGAGCAATATCCCCATTCGTGGCGATATTTCGGTGAAACCAGCAAGAATGACCTGAGCCGGCAATGGCAAGCCGTTCTCTATGTACTGAATCAAACGCGTCAGTGCGCTACTTGTATCGAGTGCGTCCAGTGCATGTAACCGCTCGCGATAGGCGTCGCGCCATTGGCGAAAGCGATCATATTCTTCGGTATGTTCGTGATCAAAAACCTTGATCTGCCACTCTTCGATTAACTGGTCTGCCGCAAGCGCCATGGCTGCAGCTTGATAAACATCCAGCAAGGCACCATCACCTTCAAACCGCTCAATGACTTGCGCCCACAACAGTTGCGCTTCAAACCCATCGAGCTGTCGCGCATACGCGCGCAATGACTCCTCAAAGCCTGCACGATCTAATTGATGGGTCACCCACCCCGACCATGGCATGATCTCTGGCATTTCAGCAACAAGCTGCCCGCGCGCTGCCTGCTGCTGCGCCAGTAACTGAACCAACCTCCGGGCCAAGCGGTTGTTTACCGTCAACACAGAGACGTCTTTCGTGGCATGCGTGCCAAGGTTCGAGGCATGCACGACAGGGTACTGGGTCAAGGTCTGCATGAGACGCTGATCAGAAACCGCATAGCGCGGCGATACTTTCCCAGTTCAACCGCATGCCGGGCGTCGTGTAACCGACAAGACCAGCAACAAGCACAACGCAGAGCAGTGAGCCCCCCGCTATCCACATCAACCGTTGCTTGATACGTGCTTGCATAGCACCCCAGGAGGATTAAGCGACTTTCGCGAGTTGTTGCACATTGATAGGCGTTTCACGAACAGGCAAGCATAAGGCCGCGGCCATTAAGGACAATAAAATCCCGAGCCACCACACCAAATCATAACTTCCCGTCACGGCCTGCACCCGACCACCTAGCCAAACGCCTGTAAAGCTTCCAAGTTGATGTCCCAAGAAAACCATACCGGACAAGGTTGCGGCAAAACGCAAACCATAAATCTGCCCGATCAATCCTAGCGTCAACGGAACAGTACCAAGCCAAAACACGCCCATCCACCCAGCAAACACATAGACCACCCAAGGAGACGTCGGCATCGCAAGGATCCAGATGAGACCCACTGCACGCAAGGCATACAAGCCTGCGAGTAAATTCTTTTTGCTGTGCGTGCCACCGAGCTTACCCGCCATAAACGAACCAAACACGTTAAACAAGCCAATCAGGCCGATTGCAAACGCACCCGTACTTGCGTTCAACCCGTTGTCCACTACAAAGGCCGGCAAATGCAAGGTAATAAAGGCCGTATGAAAACCGCAAACAAAATAGCCCCAAAACAAAAAGTGAAAGGTTGGATGCTTTAACGCCTGCCCGATTGCCGAGAACATTGACTGCTGCGGACCAGCGCTTTCTCCGGGCTTACCTCGCAGAAACCACACTAAA
>CAIUZV010000403.1 GCA_903903735.1 uncultured beta proteobacterium
CTATGGCATGGGCGCACAAATTCTACGAGACCTGAATGTTGGACAAATGCGCCTGTTGGCGCGCCCGCGCAAGATGCCAAGCATCATGCCAGGCTTTGGTCTAGACGTCACAGGTTACGAACACCAACCTCCCACCCGTAATAAATAGGAAGCAGACCATGAGCCCATATACCCTGACCCCGGACATGAACGGCGAGGGCCTGCATATTGGCATCGTCCGCGCCCGCTTTAACGAAGACATCGGGCTGATTGAGCTGGACGCTTGTTTGCAAGAGCTCGAGAGCCTGGGCGTTGATGAGCGTGACATTATGGTTGTTACCGTTCCTGGCGCGCTCGAACTTGGCGTGACACTGGCCCGGATGGCTGAAACCTTTGAGTTCGATGCGCTGATTGCGCTCGGTGCTGTGATTCGTGGTGAAACCTATCATTTTGAAATTGTCAGTAACGAAAGTGCTTCAGCAATTTCTCGTATTTCGCTTGAAACGGGGATCCCCGTCGCGAATGGTGTGTTGACAACCGAAACAGACGAGCAAGCCGAAGTGCGGGCGGCCGACAAAGGCCGTGACTGCGCGCAGTGTGCGGTTGAAATGGCAAACTTGGTGGCTGCACTTGAACCTGAAGCCGACGAAGACGACGAGGACGAAAATCTTGAACAACCCGACGCACGGCGCTGAAGTAAGCGCAGTCACTGCGCCGCGCAGCGCACGCAGACGCGCCCGCGAACTTGCGTTGCAAGGCTTGTATGCCTGGCTAGTGCGTGACACGGATAGCTTGCAGGATGCCGGCGAGATCGAAGCCCACTTGCGCGACGAAGATGAGTTCGATCAGGCTGACGTGGTGTGGTTTCAAACGCTGTTGCACGGCGCGATGAAGGACGCTGCCTCCTTGCGTGACAAGTTCGCACCATTTATTGATCGGCCGCTTGCCGAGCTATCCCCGATCGAGCATGGCATTTTGCTGATTGGTAGCTACGAGCTTGTCTATCACGTTGAAGTGCCTTATCGCGTTGCCATCAACGAAGCCGTCGAGCTCGCCAAGTCGTTTGGTGGGACCGACGGCTTTAAGTTTGTCAACGGTGTGCTCGACAAGCTTGCAGCCCAAGTGCGCGCGCCTGAAACTCGGGCGACGCCCCGTCGTTGATCGTCCCCGGGGCAACCACACTCGTGCCATCCGAATTCGAACTTATCACCCGCTTCTTTAGTCGCCCAGTTCCAGGCGACATGGTGGGTGCGGGTGATGACTGCGCGTTGTTCACCGTCAAGCCGGGCATGCAACTGGCAACCAGCACCGACCTATTGCTCGAGGGCCGCCATTTTTTCTCGGGAACGGACCCGTTGCACCTCGGTCACAAAGCGCTCGCAGTGAACCTGTCAGATCTCGCTGCTGTGGGTGCTAAACCTATCGCTTGTTTGTTGGGGCTCGGCCTGCCGAGTATCAATGAGCAGTGGGTGTCCCAATTTGCGGACGGGTTTTATGCGCTCGCCGATGAGCATGGTTGCGCCCTCGTGGGTGGAGACACCACGCGCAGCGAGCAGGGCATCACGCTTAGTGTGACCGTCTTTGGTGAGGTCTTGCCTGAGTTGGCGATGCGCCGCAGTGCTGCGGTGTGTGGTGACGATATTTGGGTGTCAGGCACACTGGGTGCAGCGGATATTGCTTGCCGAATGCTTGCGGGTGAGTTGCCTACCGATGCGAAACTCTTGGCGCAAACGCGTCTGGCCCTAGAGCGTCCAACCCCGCGTGTTGCGCTGGGTCGCAGAGTTGCGGCGCATGCGCATGCTGCGATTGACGTGTCGGATGGCCTTCTACAAGATCTTGGACATATCCTGCAGGCGAGCAGCCTTGCCGCTGAAATCGATGAAGCGGCTTTACCCGTTCACGAGGCATTAAGGGGTTACGACCCCTTGCAAGTGCGCCGCGCGATTCTGGCCGGCGGCGACGTGTATGAGCTTTGCTTGACCGCAGCGCCCGCGCAGAGAGACAGTCTTGAGCGTATCGCCATTGAAACAGTTGTTCCGTTAACCCGTATTGGTCGTGTCACCGCTGGGTCGGGCGTTGTCGTGCGGGATGCGTCGGGACGCATCGTGTCCGACCTCCCTCGCGGGTTCGACCATTTCAGGAGCTCCGGTGACGCGCGTCTCTGAAAGGCATCACACAAAGTGGCCGACATTGTCCTGGGTGTTTTCCGACCCTGGGCGAATGATGATGTTTGGTTTTGGCTCTGGGTTGTTGCGACCTGGTTCTGGCACGTGGGGAACGTTGCTCGCGTGGTTGCTTTGGAGTTTTTCTGCCCCGGGCGTGAGCGACGCTGCAATTGCCTTGTTTTTACTGGCCTGTTTTGCTTACGGTTGGTGGGCGGCTGAGCGCGTCACGACGCAGCTGGGCGTCGCGGACCACGTGGGCATCGTCTGGGACGAGTTCGTTGCGTTTTGGTTGGTGTTGTGGCTTGTGCCGGATTCTTTGACGGCCCAAGCCGTAGCCTTTGGTTTGTTCCGCTTCTTTGATACGGTCAAGCC
>CAIUZV010000404.1 GCA_903903735.1 uncultured beta proteobacterium
CTGGCCGTATCGGATGCGCACACGTTCTTTACCGGGCTCGTATTGCGCGGGCGCGATGCAGACATTGCACGAGACATCCTAAGCGAAATCCGCGGACGCCTTCAGTTTATGCAGGAAGTAGGATTAGGCTATCTGGCCCTGGATCGGGCGGCACCGACTTTGTCGGGCGGAGAAGCACAGCGCATCAGACTCGCTGCGCAACTTGGCTCAAATATGCAAGGAGTCTGCTATGTGTTGGATGAACCAACCATCGGTCTGCATCCTCGTGACAATCGTATTTTGTTAGGGGCGCTGTCGAAACTAGAGAAAAACGGAAACACTCTTGTTGTCGTCGAGCACGATGACGATACGATTCGACGCGCCGAGCATGTGATTGATATTGGCCCGGGCGCTGGTGTACGCGGGGGACGTGTAGTCGCACAAGGCACCCTACAAGACTTGATGAACGCTCCTGAATCAACAACCGGTCGTTACCTACGTGAGCCGCTCAAGCACCCGCTTCAACCGCGCCGTCCCATCACGAAAGACCTGCCCATGCTGACGGTCAAGGGCGCCAAGCTGCATAACCTGCGACATGTCGATGCCCGTTTTCCAATTGGTCGATTAAGCGTTGTCACAGGTGTATCCGGCTCCGGCAAATCAACACTTGCGCGCGAGGTATTGCTCGATAATTTATCGGTGGCACTTTCCGTACGTGGGACACCTGCTTGGAAGGGCTGCGAGGACATCACAGGTTGGCAGGCGCTTGACCGCGTGTTGGAAGTGGATCAAACACCGATTGGAAAGACTCCGCGCTCCTGTCCTGCCACCTATATTGGTTTCTGGGATGACGTACGCAAGCAGTTCGCCGATACCAACGAGGCGCGCATCAGGGGTTGGGGCGCTGGTCGCTTCTCTTTCAATACAGGCGATGGACGCTGCCCCATTTGTGAAGGTCAAGGCATGCGAACGCTCGAAATGAGTTTCCTGCCAGATATCAAAGTGCCCTGTGATGCATGCCGCGGCGCGCGGTTCAATACAGACACGCTCGCAGTGCGCATGCGAGACAAACACGCGGGCGAAGTGCTCACGATGGAAGTCGATGACGCGATCGGCTACTTTGCAGCCCACCCAAAGATTCGACATCCGCTTGAACTGATGCAAGATGTGGGTCTGGGCTACCTGACGCTAGGGCAACCTTCTCCGACACTTTCGGGCGGTGAAGCCCAACGGATCAAGCTCGTCACCGAGCTTGCCAAAGCGCGTATGACGGAGGGCGTCATCACGACAGGCCGGGCCTCCCGTTTGCCGCATACTCTCTACGTTCTGGACGAGCCGACCGTTGGACTTTCCATGGCAGACGTAGAGAAACTCATTCGTGTGCTGCACCGCCTAGTCGAGGCGGGTAACACTGTCGTCGTGATCGAGCACAACCTAGATATCATCGCCGAGGCAGACTGGCTGCTCGACCTCGGCCCCGAAGGAGGCTCGGGTGGCGGCCGTCTTGTGATCGAAGGAACGCCCGAACAAGTCGTCAATGCCCGCAAACGCTCGCATACCGGCGAAGTTTTACATGAGTTCTTGACACGCACATGACGCATTGTCGTTTTGAAGACCGACTAAGCGGCGAGGCTCGGGTCTTAACGAACCCGCTGTGTCGTATTGAGGCGCGTACGCAAGACGAGTTGCCCGACGTATTCGGACGTATCGCACAAGCCCAACGCGCCGGCCACTGGATCGCCTTATTACTGGACTATGAGCTGGGCGAGTGGCTTGAACCGCAGTTAGCCACGCACGCCAACCTCACCCACCCTGAGCGCGCGCAGGCGACAACACCGCGCCTCATAGCGCTCGTGTTCGAGAGCATGAAGCGTGAGGCACCTTGGCCTGAGATGACACCACAAGACGCACAGCATCCCTCGGCAAGTATCGACAGTGTGACGCCCCTTCTTTCAAAGCAGGCCTATGTCGAACGCATTCATCAAATTCGTCAATGGATTGCCGAAGGCGAGGTGTATCAGATCAACGCGACGTTTCCGATGGCCGTGAAGATGCGCGGTGATCCCGCAACGCTGTACAAGCGCATTGCAGCCAAGCATCCTGTCGGACACGCGGCGTTTATCGAAGATGGCACCCGCACCGTGCTGTCCTTCTCGCCTGAATTATTTTTGGCCCGAACCGGAGACTGTTTAACCACTCGCCCCATGAAAGGGACCGCACCACGCTCCACCGACGCCGCGCAAGACCACGCGTTTAGGCAAGGCTTGGTGGCCAGCGCTAAAAATCGTGCTGAGAACCTCATGATTGTCGATCTGTTACGCAATGACCTGGGCCGTGTCGCTATACCCGGCAGTGTCACCGCAAACCCTCTGTTCTCGCTTGAAAAATACCCCTCAGTCTGGACGATGACATCGACTGTGCAAGCGCGTATTGCGCACAACACAAACCTAGAGACGATTTTAAAAGCCCTCTTTCCCTGCGGCTCTGTCACAGGCGCACCAAAAATTGCTGCCATGCGACGGATTCAAGAAACAGAATCTGCACCGCGCGAACTTTACTGCGGAAGCCTTGGTTGGCTAGCACCCAATGGGGACTTTTCTTTGAACGTGGCGATTCGTACCTTGGTGCTCAATGCGCAGGACGGCACGGGCCTCTATCATGTTGGTGGAGGTATCGTCTATGATTCCGACCCCGAGCAAGAATGGGAAGAGTGCCACTGGAAAGCACGCATACTCGCCTAAAGCGATACAGATGATGACTGGAACTCCCGACCTGATTGAGACTATGCACGCCGACGACAAGGGCATCATTAATTTGATTCCCGAGCACTTGGCGCGCTTGTCCCGATCCGCCAAGGCTCTGGGGTATCCTTACCCCGGCGATCTCGCTATCCGGCAGTCTATTGCCGCAGCTTGTATAACCCATAGCGGTACATCACGTCGCGTGAGGTTATTACTCAGTCAGTCGGGCGCGCTAGACGTCCAGGCCGTACCGCTCGGCGCGCTGCGCGGTACACCCTTGATTGGCTTGTCGCCTGTTGTACTCGATAGCAATGAACCGCTGTTACAGCACAAAACAACGTATCGACCATGGTATGACGTCACCACAGAGTGGCTCAGCACACACACCGCTTACTTCGATCAGATTTTTATCAATGAACGCAAAGAGCTATGCGAGGGCAGCCGCTCAAACATCTATGTGCTCAGAGAGGACGTGTGGCTCACACCACCACTGCAGTGCGGCTTGCTCGGTGGCACGATGCGCACACGCCTGTTGGAATCAGGTCAGGCTCAGGAAGCCGTCCTGCACCTGACCGATTTGCCCCAAGCGCAAGCCATCCGACTATCGAATGGCTTACGCGGCTGGTTTGATGTGAAGCCTGATGCCTCACTCCTTCCAGGGCATGTCCTTCCATAATTGCTGCAACATCTTTTCTGTATCCGCCAGTTCTTTTGCGTAAGCAGGCGGTGCCAAATAACGGATTGGTGCAAACAACTCACCGGCTTTTTTGATGTACTCAGGATCTGCGGCAGCCTGCGCGACAGCCTTCACTAAACGATCGCGAATCTCAGGTGGTAAGCCTTTGGGGGCAGCCAAGCCCCGCAGCGAGGCACTTTCCATGTTGTAGCCCTGTTCCGCAAACGTTGCGGTATCAGGTGCCAACACCGTTCTCTTCAGTGACATCTGACCAATCATGCGCATCGGTGAGCCGCCTTTGATGTAAGCCAGCGCTTCGCCAACGTTGATCGCACCGACCACCAACTGACCGCTCACAACGGCAGCACGTGTTTCACCCGATCCTTTGTAGGGTACGTGGGTCAACTTCACACCCGCAGCTTTTTCAAAGAACAACATCGCGAGGTGGTCATCGGAGCCGACTCCTGTGGACCCGACGGTTACCTTGCCGGGATTCGCTTTGGCATAAACGACCAAGTCCTTCAGTGTTTTGAACTCGCTCGAGGTATGCACCGTAAAGGCGCCGGGATCATCAATCAAGTTACCAATCAAGTCGTAGTCCTTCCAGTGAAAGGTCGACTGACGCTCAATCGGAATCGAGATCAAGTTAGGTGTATTTAAAAAACCGATGGTGTAGCCATCAGGCGCGGACTTAGCTAGTTCGGCAAAACCAATACCACCGCCCGCACCCGCCTTGTTGGACACCACAATACGTGCGTTATTGCCCAAATATTTTTCAATGTACGGCGCAATGAGTCGGGCAACCAAGTCCGTGCCACCACCTGGCGCATAGGCGATGATCATCGTAATGGGCTTGTTCGGGTACTGGGCTTGCGCACTGCCCGACCACACCAAGGCCGCGAGTAGAGTCAAGCCGGTTAAACGACTCAGTTTACGGATGAAGCTAGTCATACACACTCCTTTTTTTATGACATTTTTTACGCTACGTTCTTTTCAACTGAACTGAATATAAAGCCCTTCCGTCGCCTTGGGTGTTATGACTTACCCGAACATTTTTTTATAACGTTCGACGAACACGGGCCAAACTTCGGGATTCGCCATGCGCGGCGCACGTTCGCACCGCAACAGGCCCTCGATTTGTTCGGCTCCCATACGTGCTGCATTGCGGCGCGCCTCATGCGTCACCCCTGCTGTGTGATAGGTGGCCGTGACATTAGGTAAAGACAGCAGAGGGTTGTCGACAGCAGGTGGCTCCACCGTCCAAACATCAAGTCCGGCGCCAGACAAATGCTTGTCGCGTAACGCCTCAGCCAGCGCGTTCTCATCATGAATCCCGCCGCGCGCCGTAGAAAGGAACACCGCAGCTTTCTTCATTGCCCGAAACTGCTGCGCACCGAACAAATTCAGCGTTTCAGGGGAGCGCGGGCAGTGCACAGACACCACATCGGACTGAGTCACGAGCTGCTCAAAACTGACTGGCGTGGCGCCACGCTTACCGATTTCATCATCGGTCAGTTTTGGATCACACCCAATCACTTGCATGCCAAACGCCTTTGCCAGATGTGCAACGCGTCTGCCGATATTGCCAACCCCGACGATACCGATCGTCAGGCCTTTGACTTCATTTCCCATCAGATCTTCACGCGTTGTATAGGCATTGGCGCGCATCACACGATCAGACTCTGCGATGCGATGCTTCACCGACAACAGCAAACCGATCGCATGCTCGGCCACAGAGTCGGCATTACAGCTGGATTGATTGACAACCAACACCCC
>CAIUZV010000405.1 GCA_903903735.1 uncultured beta proteobacterium
GCCTACTTCCTCACGGTCTACGATTTGGTGAAATTCGCGGTCGGTCGCGGCATTCTTTGTCAGGGACGTGGCTCTGCAGCAAACTCTGCCGTCTGTTATTGCTTAGGTATTACCTCTGTAGATCCCGCGAATGGCAATGCACTATTCGAGCGTTTTATTAGTCGTGAACGCAACGAGCCTCCCGACATTGATGTGGACTTCGAGCATCATCGACGCGAAGAAGTCATTCAGTATCTTTATCAAAAATACGGCCGTACACGCGCCGCACTGACTGCAGTCGTAACGTCTTATCGACCTCGCAGCGCCTTGCGTGATAGCGGACGTGCACTGGGCATTGAGCCACACTGCATCGAGCGCGTGGCCAAATCGTATCGTTGGTGGGATGGCAAGCAGGACTTAATCAATCGTCTTGCTGAAGCGGGTATGGATACTGAGGATATTGTGACGCAGCAATGGGCGCAGCTCGCTCAAGCCTTGATGGGATTTCCACGTCACCTCTCCCAGCACCCTGGCGGTTTTGTGCTGGCGCGCGGTTTGCTCTCGCGCATGGTACCTATCGAAAACGCCTCAATGCCCGAGCGCAGTGTTGTGCAGTGGGATAAAGATGACTTGGATGCCGTCGGACTACTGAAGGTAGACGTACTGGCCTTAGGGATGCTGACCGTTATTCGTCAAGCGTTGCATTTAACCGCTTGGCGACGAGGCGTCACGCATTTTGAATTGCATGATGTGCCACAAGGCGATTGTGCAACCTACGACATGATTTGTCAGGCCGATACGGTTGGTGTCTTTCAAATTGAATCGCGTGCACAAATGAGTATGTTGCCGCGACTCAAACCGCGCTGCTTTTACGACCTAGTCGTTGAAGTCGCGATCGTACGACCCGGTCCGATCCAAGGCGGTATGGTGCACCCCTATCTCAGAAGACGTCAAGGTCTTGAAGCAATTGTCTACCCAAGCCCTGCCGTACGCGAAGTGTTGCAACGCACATTAGGCATACCCATTTTTCAAGAACAGGTCATGAAAATCGCCATGGTCGCAGCTGGGTTTAACGCTGGCCAAGCCGATGCGTTACGCAGATCCATGGCAGCTTGGCGACGCAAAGGTGGGGTAGATCAATTTAGAACACGATTAATCAATGGCCTGCTCAATAACGGCTACACGCCAGAATTTGCGGACGCAATTTTTAAGCAGATCGAAGGCTTTGGCGAATATGGATTTCCAGAAAGCCATGCCGCAAGCTTTGCCTTGCTCGCCTATGTCAGTGCCTGGCTCAAATGTCACGAACCCGAGGCTTTTCTTGTGGCCTTACTCAATGCGCAACCGATGGGTTTTTATGCGCCTGCTCAATTAATACAGGACGCACGACGCCATGGCGTCAAGGTTGATCCAATCGACGCAACCCAAAGTATGTGGAACTGCACACTCACACAACCCCTGCCGGGAGCCCGACCTGCGGTGCAGTTAGGCTTTAATCAACTAAGCGGCTTAGAACGTAGCGCAGCCCTCACCATCGAACAGGTCCGTCTCGAGGCGCCCTTTGTTGATCTCCAGGATTTCGCAAAACGTACGGGACTCAACCACAGCACACTACAAAAGCTCGCGCAAGTCGGTGCGTTCGATCACTGGTCTGCTCATCGTCGACGTGCAGCATGGGATGTGACAGGTCACATCGCGACCAAAGGCTTGCTACGCGACGCACCCATCCAAGACGATTGCGACGCCGAGCTATCAGCGCCAAGTGAAGCAGACAATATGCTGACAGACTACCGTCAGCTAGGCTACACACTCGGTCGCCATCCCCTTGCGTTGCTGCGATCACAATTAAATACGCTGCGATTTTGCTCTGCACAGTCACTCGGCGATCTTCAAGACGGTCGACTCGCACGCGCCTGTGGGCTCGTCATTCTTAGGCAACGCCCGCCTACCGCCAATGGCATTCTATTCTTAACGCTTGAAGACGAAACGGGATCGGTTAAC
>CAIUZV010000406.1 GCA_903903735.1 uncultured beta proteobacterium
AGCCACTCGTTAGGTAGAAGCTTTCCTTGCAAGGAGAGCATGTCATGCACGACGAGATAGGTGAGCGGAATGCTTGCAGCCTGTTCAAAACTTAACGAGTCTGGGATCGGCATGACTTCAACGCTATCCATGGTGGCATACTCGGCAAAGGCGCTGCGGCAACGCCCCATGACCTTGTCACCAACCTTAAAGCCCTTGACGTCACTCCCAATAGCGGCGATCACGCCTGCACCTTCCATGCCAATGGGGCTCGCCTGTCCGCCTTTGTGCAAACCGTGTCCAATCACGAACTCGCCACGATTCAAGCTCGCCGCATGTAGACGCAGCAGAATTTGATTGGCGGCTGGTGTGGGGCGCTCGATATCGCGTTGCTCGAGTACCGTTTTGTTATTAACCGTTTGCATCCAATATGACAGCATGTTTCTTGACCTCAGGTGTTTTGAATGGGGGAAAGCATACTGCTAGATTACTTGAGTTGCCCCAAGATCGGTGCGCGGCTGATAATCAGCAGCATCAGGACAAGCGCGCAGCAGGCGTAGCCCGCCATCGCGACGGTCACGCCAAAGTTCTCTGCAATTGCACCCGCCAGGAAATTGCCGAACGGTAGGCTGATCACTACACCGGTACGCAGACCCATGATGCGTCCGCGCATTGAAGGCTCGGTATTACTCAAGATCAGGGTCGCAATGAGTGTCCAGCTAATGGCTTGTGCGATGCCGGCTAAAAAGACGATGAGCAGGGAAAGGTAAAACCAACTGGACAGCGACAATATAAAGATCGCAATCGGCCATAACAATCCCCCCACGATAACTAGCCGACCCCTGCGGCTGTAGTTGCCCAGAGACACAACCCACAAGCCGGCGACCAGCGCACCGACACCCGCCATCGAAGTAAGCAAGCCATACCCTGTAGGGCCTGTGTCCAATACGTAGCGAGCGAGCAAGGGCAAAAAAGAGTAGCGATAGGGTGCCACGAAGAAGTTCAGCATAAAAGCGATGAGAAGCAGCATGAACACAGCTTGGTTGCCCCAGGCGTACTTGAAGCCATCGAGCAAACTTGTCAACGGCGAGCTGTTTGGCCGAGCGGATTCGGAGGTTTGAGCGCCAGACAGATCAGCTGGTGTCGGTGATATTTTCTTGAGTCGCAATAACGCCAGCAGATCGAAAATACAAATGACAGCGATTAAGGCGTATGCGCCACTGATGCCAAAGCTTGGGATAAGCAAGCCGCCGAGCGCTGGACCAATAATGACGGTTGTCTCTGTCGCGATGGCGTTTAGCGCGATAGCGTTAGTGAGGTTCTTTGGACCAACGAGATCTGGGATAAACGCTTGCCGCGTAGGATGATCAAGCGCCCACGTGAGACTGCTGATTAATGACAAGGTGATGAGATAGCCAACAGTCATTTCATCCGTCAGCAGTAACGTCAGCATCAGCACGGCAATCGCACCGCTTACGAGCGATGCCAGAATCAACAATTTGTGTCGGTTCATTCGGTCTGCCGC
>CAIUZV010000407.1 GCA_903903735.1 uncultured beta proteobacterium
GTATTCTTTTTGTAATTCACGGCCCACGAGCAGATTGAACTTCTGATCGGTGCCGCCAAGCTCCAGGTCTGCCTTAAGCGCTACCGAGTCGTAGCCCTGCATCAGTGGGTACAAGAACTCGTGCACCGAAATTGGCACGCCAGACTTAAACCGCTTGGTGAAATCGTCGCGCTCCATCATCCTTGCGACGGTGTAGCGTGAAGCCAGTTGGATCATCCCACGGGCGCCAAGGGGATCGCACCACTCCGAGTTGTAGCGAATCTCGGTACGCGCGGGATCAAGCACCAAGCTTGCTTGGGCGTAGTAGGTCTTGGCGTTGGCTTCAATTTGTTCGCGTGTCAGCGGGGGGCGCGTGCTGTTCCGCCCGGACGGATCACCGATCATGGACGTAAAGTCACCAATCAAAAAGATCACCGTATGACCGAGATCTTGAAGCTGACGCATCTTATTCAGTACGACCGTATGGCCAAGGTGAATATCCGGTGCGGTAGGGTCCAGTCCAAGCTTGACACGCAAAGGCACACCGGTCGCATGGCTACGGGCCAGCTTTTGAGCGAATTCGGTTTTAACCAAAAGTTCTTCGCAGCCGCGCTCGACTATCCGTAAGTTAGACTCAATTACAGGAGTTATAGGATGTTTTATCGTAGACATAACGGAAGTAAGCGTAAAAATGCACTGTAAAACAGAAAAAAACGTGTCCGGTCTGCTGAAATCGGCTAACATTCTTTATCGATAAGCCGACATCATACGCAAACTAGCGGTTAGCCGCCATGCGAAGGGCGTTCGCTTTCATTTTTTTAATTCAGGATTTGCGCTGCATGCATTCAGTTTCAGATAACGCCTTGCAGGGGACCTCCCCGGCAACAGACCAGACCGCAGCGCCCCCTACCGAGCGGCGTTCAAGTCTTGTCCCTGGCGTGATCATCAGTCTAGTGTTGTTGGCTGGCTTGGCCGCCGTTGCGCTAGGTGTCGTGCATCCGCCCCAAACCGAACGAACCGACCTGATTGAGCAGCCAGTCCCTGAACAACGACTGGTGCAAAATGTGGTGCCTTTCCCGCTTCCAGCCGATCCGACTCCGGCCGAGCATATCGCCACCGAAACCCCCTATATTACCGAGACTCGCATTCGCGCCGGGGATACTCTGGCCTCGGTACTCAAGCGTGTGGATGTTGCGAACGCCGATTTACTGAATTTTTTAGCGCGCGAGCCCAAAGCGCGCTCTATTTACAAGTTATTTGCTGGCCGTACCGTGCAAGCCGCGTCGGACCACAACGGCAACCTACTTTGGGTACGCTACATCTATAGCCCAAACAATGAAATCAACGGCCAGGGCATCGCCAAAACACTTCAAATTTCGACAACTGAGTCGGGTTTCAAGGCCGAAGAGCTTGAACTGCCGCTCGAGTCACATACAGAAGTAGCCGTTGGCACGATTCGTAGCTCCTTGTTTGCCGCAACCGATATCGCTGGCATCCCGGATGGAATCACCTCGCAGATGGCCGAAGTCCTAAGTAGCAAGGTCGACTTCCTGCGAGGCTTGCGCCCAGGGGATCAGTTTCGCGTTGTCTACGAAACACGCAGCATCGGTGGTCGTATTGCCGGGGCCGGTCGAGTCTTGGCGCTTGAGTTTGTAAACGGTGGGAAATCCTACAACGCCGTATGGTTTAGCCCAGATGGTGAAACCGGCAGCTACTACAACCTTGAGGGCGAGAGCCTGCGAGGTGCTTTTTTACGCAATTCACTGAAGTTTTCTCGGGTGAGCTCGACGTTCGGGATGCGTACGATTCGCGGTGTACAGGCTTGGTCGGGCTTTCATCCCGGCGTTGACTATGCAGCCCCCATGGGCACCCCTATCCACGCGACAGCGGATGGCACCGTAGATTTTGTTGGTTGGCGCGAGGGCTACGGCAACACGATCGTGTTGCGTCACCACAGCAAAATCACAACACTCTATGCGCACCAAAGTCGCTTTGCCGATGGGATCAAAGCCGGATCCAAGGTTTCGCAAGGGCAGGTAATCGGTTACGTGGGCTCAACGGGTTGGTCTACAGGCCCGCACCTGCATTATGAGTTCCGTGTCGCGGACAAACCCATTGATCCGCTCCAGGCCACCGCCAACATGCCAGTATCCAAACCGCTTGAGCCGGAACACCTTGCGCTATTCGCCAAGGTCATTGCTCCGTATCAACAGCAGCTTCAGGTGCTTGCTAAGTACCAAGAGGCGATCCCAGAAAGCAGTAACGTCGCCAGTCGTTAAGCTCCACGGTGACCACCAGTCCGAGCCCCTTCTATATCGGTTTAATGTCAGGCACGAGCTTGGACGGCATTGATGCGGTGCTTGCCCGTTTTGACGCCAACGGCCACCCAACGATCCTGTCTAGAGCCAGCGTTAGTTTTACGCCTAGCCTGAAAGAAGAACTCCTCGCTTTGAATACGAGCGGTCACGACGAGCTCGCACGCGCCGCAAAAGCATCCAACACACTCGTTGATCTTTATGCCCAAGCAGTTGAGCAAGCGCTTACACAAGCTAGCCTCGCACGCGAAGAGGTCATGGCGATCGGTGCGCATGGGCAAACCGTCCGACATTGCCCGCAAGACGGCTACACCCTTCAACTAAACGCCCCCGCTAGATTGGCCGAACTCACTGGAATCAACGTCATCGCCGATTTTCGGAGTCGTGATGTCGCTGCCGGTGGTCAGGGTGCGCCCCTTGTCCCGATGTTTCACGCGGGCGTCTTTGCCACATCGCATACCCGCGTAGTGCTCAATCTCGGTGGTATTGCGAACATCACGATTCTGCGTCCGCAGGCTGAACCGCTAGGGTTCGATACGGGCCCTGCAAATGCGCTGATGGATCTGTGGTGCCAGTTGCATACCGGCGACCCTTATGACGCAAACGGACTGTGGGGTGCGGGTGGCACGATTGATCAGGGCTTACTTGACCTCCTCTTGCAGGGCGAACCGTGGTTCGCAAGTCCCCCACCGAAATCGACGGGGCGCGATCTCTTTAATCAAGCTTGGTTAGAACACCGATTAAAGCAATGCAACATTGGCATCCCAGATCACGCACGTCGTGCGCAGGACGTCCAAGCAACGTTGCGCTCTCTGACCGCACAAACGATTGCCAACGCCATCCGGACGTACGCGCATGATGCGAGGGAAGTGTTTGTGTGTGGCGGTGGTGTGCGCAACGAGGCGTTGATGGCTGATTTACGCGATCTACTCGGGTACGCGGTGGAACCAACTGACAAGCTTGGAATTGGCACGCAAGATGTTGAAGCACTTGCGTTTGCGTGGCTAGCTTGGGCGCATCAGCAGCGTATGGCTGTCAGCCGCCCAGCTGTCACTGGAGCACGAGGCAATCGTATTTTAGGCGCCTGCTGGCCGGCATAGCCGCTCAGGTGCGGCGCCGGCATTCTGCGCAGTTAAACAGAGAAGGACGAACCGCAACCACAGGTTGTTGTCGCATTCGGATTGCGAATCACAAACTGTGAACCTTCGATGTCTTCTTTGTAGTCGATTTCAGCGCCGACCAAATATTGAAAACTCATCGGATCGACGAGTAACGACACACCATTTTTTTCTAACGTGGTGTCGTCTTCATTGACGTCTTCATCAAAGGTAAAGCCGTACTGAAAGCCCGAGCAACCGCCACCTTGAACGAACACACGCAACTTGAGGTTGGCATTGCCTTCTTCAATCAACAAATCTTTGACTTTCGCCGCCGCCGAATCTGTAAAAAGAATCGGAGTGGGTGGTGCCTGCAAATCAACGGTCTGAGTAATTGTGCTCATGGTGTAGCTCCTGCCCTGCTGGGGGCGACTGACTAATACTAAAAACGATACCCGACTAGGATGGTCAACTATAACGCAAACCCTTGCTGCACCTAGAGATCAACCCTGCGCGATGCAAGGACAATATCGCCATCTAGAACCTGCACCGTCACAAACCTCACCGTCATGTTGCTGGGCACCGCCAAGACACCCTGACTGCGCTGAAACTGCTCAAAACTGAGCTTTAAGCTGTCCGCTACCTCTGGGGTGCCTCTGGACGCAGCCGTCGACGCAACATTTTGATCTGGGACTGCCTGCAAAGGGAGCAAAGCCACTTCCACCTCTTTGTCGCCAACTACCCCAGAAGCGACGAACTGTAGCCGGGCACTGACGCGCTCGCCGGGCTTACCGCTGCGCATTAACAAAGCGCGATAGTTCAGATTTTGGCCGTTACGCTCAAGCTCGACGGCGCGCAAGGCAATGGAACCCTGGGGACCAGGGGGTAGCAATTGCTCGTAGAACGCTAGGTGATCCTTGAGGCGACTCCATTCAACTTGAAGCTGGCTGAGATTTTTTTCAAACTCGGCGCGTGCAGCGCGCTCAATCGTTAATTCGCTGCGCACTTGCTCGAGGCGGGTCTGAGCGTCTCGGATTTGCGCCTCGAGTTCGCCTCGAATCGCAGCTTGAGCGAGCCTCTCGGTACGCAAGTGCAAGGCCACATCCTGCGCGCTGGGTCGTTGTGTAAAAAAAATTCCGGCGGCGGCACCGGCTGCAATAAGCAGCAACGCGCCGGCGCTCCAGAA
>CAIUZV010000408.1 GCA_903903735.1 uncultured beta proteobacterium
GATATGTCCCGCGAGAATATTGCCAAAGTTTCCAGAGGGCACGCTAAAAGACACCTGCTGCCCTGGAGCGGTCGTTGCACGCAACCACCCGTGAAAGTAATACACAACCTGTGCTGCAATTCGAGCCCAATTAATAGAATTGACGGCACCAAGGCGATACCGAGACTTAAAAGACAAATCGCTCGCCAAGGCCTTTACGATATCTTGCGCTTCGTCAAAGACGCCTTTCACCGCGATGTTGTGAATGTTGGCGTCTTGCAAGGAATACATCTGGGCACGCTGAAACGCACTCATGCGACCATGAGGCGAAAGCATGAAGACCGCTACCGCATCCTTGCCGCGCATCGCATATTCGGCAGCCGAGCCCGTATCGCCCGAGGTCGCGCCTAAGATATTGAGCGTCGTGTGACGTTGCCGTAATACGTACGGAAAAACCTGGCCCAGAAACTGCATCGCCATGTCTTTGAAGGCCAAGGTTGGACCCTCTGAGACGCACAACAAGGACATCCCGTTATTCAACGCGCGCAACGGAACAATCGCATCCGTTTTAAACGACTCTTTGCAATAGGCAGCGCGCGTCATGCGTTGCAGATCAGCGCGCTCAATATCCGACACAAACAAACCAAGCACCTCGGCCGCGAGCGCGTGATAGGGCAATGTACGCCAAGACTCTAGCGTCGCGACCGACACCTTGGGTAGCTGCTGAGGGATGGCCAAACCACCATCGGGAGCGAGTCCTTCGAGCAAAATATCAGCAAAGCCTTGGGCATCCATGCCCCCGCGTGTGGAGACATACTTCATGACAGACTTTCCATCCGCAAGCGGGTCACTTTCGAGCGCACAAAGGGCAACGCCTCGATCTGAGCGATGGCGACATTCACATTGCGCTCAACGGCCTCATGTGTCAAAAACACGAGATCAGCGCTTGCATCAAGATCCGAAGGTTGTTGAATCATTGAACCAATCGAAATGCCACTGTTTGAGAAGACGCGTGCAATATCGGCCAATACGCCTGGTTGGTCCGCAACCGTTAAACGCAAGTAGTAGGAGGTAATCACGTCGTCAATCGACAATATTGGCGTGTCCGACATGGAGCCGGGCTGAAACGCAAGATGCGGGACACGGTGTTCTGGATCAGCGGTCAGCAGGCGCGTCACATCAACAAGATCGGCCACCACCGCAGAGGCCGTGGGCTCCTCCCCGGCTCCCTTGCCGTAATAAAGCGTCTGGCCCACCGCATCACCGCGGACCAACACAGCGTTCATCGCGCCCTCAACATTGGCCAGCATTGACTTAGCAGGTACCAGTGCGGGATGCACCCGCAGTTCGATCCCTTCAGGGCGACGCTTGGTGATCCCCAGCAGTTTGATGCGATAGCCCAAACGCTCTGCTAATTTGATGTCTTCGGCTGACAACTTAGAAATGCCTTCGATGTACGCACGCTCGAACTGAACCGGAATACCAAACGCCAACGATGCCAAAAGCGTCAGCTTGTGTGCGGCGTCAACGCCCTCGATATCAAAGGTGGGATCTGCCTCGGCATAGCCCAGCTTTTGTGCTTCAGCCAAGACCGTCGCAAACGGCAACCCGCGCGAACGCATCTCAGACAGAATAAAGTTTGTCGTCCCGTTGATGATCCCCGCGACCCACTCGATACGGTTCGCAGTCAAGCCTTCCCGAATCGCTTTGATAATCGGTATACCACCTGCTACGGCAGCCTCAAACGCAACCACAACGCCTTTCGCGGATGCCGCTGCAAAAATTTCTGTACCGTGCTTGGCGAGCAGCGCTTTATTGGCCGTGACAACATGCTTGCCCTGCGCAATGGCTTCCAGCACCAATTCCCGCGCAAGGGTGTCCCCGCCCATCAGTTCTACAACAATATCAATTGAGGGATCGCGCACCAAACCATAGGGATCGGTGTCTACCTTTATCGAGGCACCCACCAAGGCGCGCGCCTTCTCAATATCGCGTACCGCAATGCGCGTCACCTCAATCGTTTGCCCCGCACGACGCGCGATTTCCTGCGCATTACGACGAAGCACTTTCCATGTTCCGCCACCAACCACACCAAGACCGAGTAGGCCAACCTTAATAGAGTCCATTACAGCAATCCATCCTTGCGAAACATTTCTTTGATGCCTCGCACCGCCTGTCGGGTGCGCTGCTCGTTTTCAATTAGTGCAAATCTTACGTATTCGTCGCCGTAGTCCCCAAAACCGATACCAGGCGATACAGCCACCTTCGCCTCTTCCAAGATTCGTTTGGCGAACTCCAATGAACCTTTGGCGCGATAGGGCTCCGGAATATGCGCCCAGATGTACATGGATGCCTTGGGGTTCTCAACCATCCAGCCAGCCTCATGCAAACCCTTTACCAGCACGTCGCGGCGACTTTGATATTTTTGTACAACTTCTTGCACACAATCCTGCGGACCATCCAACGCGGCGATCGATGCAACCTGAATCGGCGTAAAGGTCCCGTAATCATGGTAACTCTTGATCCGCGCCAAGGCATTGACAAGCTCAGCATTCCCAACCATGAAGCCTACCCGCCATCCGGCCATGTTGTAGCTCTTGCTCATTGTGAAAAACTCAACGGCCACTTCGCGCGCACCCTCAACTTGCATAATAGACGGTGCTTGATAGCCATCAAAGCAAATATCAGCATAGGCGAGATCATGCACGACGATAATGTCATGTTCGCGTGCAAGCTTAATCACGCGCTCAAAGAAGGGCAGGTCCACGCATTGTGCGGTGGGGTTGCTGGGGAATCCCAGAATCATCATTTTCGGCTTTGGGATTGACTCGCGCACCGCACGCTCAAGCTCTTCAAAGAAGTCGACGCCAGGCGTCATGCGCACCGACCGAATGTTTGCCCCTGCAATCACAGCACCATAAATATGAATCGGATAGCTGGGGTTTGGCACGAGCACCGTGTCGCCCGCATCGAGCGTCGCCAACATCAAATGTGCCAGGCCCTCTTTCGAGCCAATCGTGACAATCGCTTCAGAGTCAGGATCAATCGCGACTTGATAACGGCGTTCGTACCAATCTGCAATCGCCTTACGTAAACGTGGAATCCCTTTAGATACAGAATAACCGTGCGTGGTCGGCCGCTCGGATGCCTCAACAAGTTTTTCAACAATATGAGCGGGCGTCGCACCATCTGGATTACCCATGGACATATCGATAATATCTTCGCCACGCCGGCGGGCCGCCATTTTGAGCTCGGCAGTGATATTGAATACATACGGAGGTAACCGCTCAATACGGGGAAACCTTTTCATCCTAAGTCCTTGGTCGTCGGGGCTAAATAGCCTTTATTTGCAGTGCAGCAAAACCCCATAATCTAGCGCATCATGAGCTACCCGGCAAATCAGGCTCAAAAAGCCGTAAAAATTCCAATTTCTCCTACGAAAGACCCCACACCCTGTCATCGCACATCACGAACGATTGCGCTATGATCAACCGAACCTGCCGGAGTATTGATTGAAGCTTCACACTGATACCAATTCGGCACTGAACACCGTCACAGGATACGGTGACGGCTTTGTCGAAATCAACCAGACGCGTTTTAACCACGCGA
>CAIUZV010000409.1 GCA_903903735.1 uncultured beta proteobacterium
ATCACGGCGCTCTACACAACACGCCATGCAGACAAAGTGAATCGCTTGGTTCTCTTCGCACCCGTCTGGATCCGCAAGACCGCGTCACTGACTGATGCTGGTGGCACACTAGGCGCCTACCGCACGGTCACGATCGACGCCGCGCGTAAGCGCAAAGCAGCAGGCCTAAAGCCAGGCCAAAATCCACAGCCAGATGCTTGGTTTGAAGCGTGGGCCGCTGCAACATTCGAAAGCGACCCGGTCGGTTCTAAAGCCACACCAAAATTTGTACGTGCACCTAACGGCAGCGTGCAAGATGGCCGACTCTTTTGGAGTGCAGGCAAAGCAGTGTACGACCCCGCCCTCATCACTGTTCCGACGATGCTGATCTTGGCCGAGTGGGATGCCGACACCCCACTCTACATGGCACAGACTCTGTACCCTCTCCTAACGAAATCAAAGGATAAGAAACTGGTGGTTCTCAGCGAAGGCACGCATGGCATCATGAATGAAATCAAGCGCTTTAGCCTATTTACTGAGGTCGACCGTTTTTATAAAGACGGTCGTTAAGTAGACCACTCAGTTCTTGACATCAAATTTGCCCTGAGCGGCCAGCTTTTGCCAACGCTCAACTTGTTTAGATAAATAGGCGCCGTAAGCTTCGGGACTCCAGTCCCCAGGCTCGGCGCCTATCTGATTGATACGCGCGCGCATCTCAGGTGTCCGGAGGCCTTCCAAGAGCGCACCCGAAAGCTTATCGACTACCGCCTTAGGCGTACCGGCGGGCGCAAGCAGTCCAAACACGGCCATCATATCTGTCTCGGGCAAACCACTTTCTTCCAGCGTCGGCAAATCCGGGGCCATTGGCCAACGTTTGGGCGACGTCACAGCAAGTGCTTTAACTTTGCCTGACTTGGCGTTCACGAGCCCACTACTTAAGCTGTCAAACATAATCTGCACACGACCCGCGAGCAGGTCAACTTGCGCAGCGGCAGTCCCTTTGTAAGGGACATGAATCAACGAAGCGCCCGATGCGCTTGTGAACAATACGCCAGACAAATGGCTAACCGTACCCAGACCTGCCGAGGCGTAACTCAAAGAATTATCCGCTTTCTGACTGCGCATGAAAGCGACAAGCTCTTTTGCCGAAGTAACAGGAAGGCTCGGATGCACGACTAAGACATTAGGTGCAGTCGCAATTAAAGCGACGGGAGCAAACCGAGTAGTAATAAAGTTTTTAGGCTCGCGATTGATGACGGGATTCACAATATCGGCCGTTACGTTCACTAGCAAAGTATTACCGTCTGGCTTTGCGTTAGCGACAGCATCGGCTGCGATCGCACCACTTGCTCCAGCCTTATTCTCAACAACGACCGACACACCTAGCTTTGCACTCAAGATCTCGGCAGCGATACGACCAGCGATATCGGACGGACCGCCGGGCGCAAAGCCCACGACCAGACGGATTGGCTCTTTCGTGACGGCTTGCGCCGCAGCATGCGTGCCGCAGAACGCGAGTATGAGTGCAAGTGTTGACCTGACTAGTATGGACATGAAACTTCCTCTTTTTAAACGTACGCTACAAGTTAGCGCAAATTCCCTCCATCGACACAATCCTAAATAAAGCTTTCAATTCCTCGTCGTCATCATCATTTCCTGCTATTGTTGTGCATCAAAATTTCGCCTAAGTTTATTTATGAGATGCAGAAGGGCCCTACTTAAAGCGTCCGCGTTTGCTCTACTCTCAATGTCAGCGGCTCAAACGACAGGCACAACACTGGCAAGCTCTCAAACTGCGTCTCGAAAACGCCTGCGAGGTGCCGGAGCTTCGATGCCGTCCGTGCTCTATCGCGTATGGGCTGAGCATTTTAAAAATACCTTTCTCTTGGAGTACTTCCCCATTGGCTCCGGTGGAGCGCTCCAAGCTATCGTCAAAGGGTCAGCAGACTTTGGATCAACCGAGATCCTATTGTCTCCCGAAAATCTAACAAAGCATGGATTGATACAGTTTCCAGTGGCCTCAGGTCTAGTCGTTGCAGCAGCAAATCTGCCTGGCATCAGGCAAGGCGCTGTGCGTTTAAGCCCTGAGATACTCGCAGAGATTTATCTCGGCAAGGTTCGCTGGTGGCGGGATCCGACGATCCAAGCTTTAAACCCAGACACAGAGATGCCCGCTTTATCAATTACACCTTTCTCACGAGGAGGAAGCTCTGGTACATCTCTAGCATGGAGCCGCTACCTCAACAACCATAGCGCTAGCTGGAAACAACGTATTGGAGAAACAGACAGACCGTCTTGGGAATACGGACTTTATGCGGGAGACAATCATCGAATAGCCGCCGGCGTGCAACAGACCCCCGGGGGCATTGGCTATATGCAAGCCAGCTATGCATCACAGTTTGCGTTGACGACGGTACAACTTCCAAGCTCAAGCAATACATATATCTCATTGGACAATATCGCAAATGCGCACGAGGAGTGGCCACTGCGTATTGGCGTTCATGCCCTACTGCCTTCGCAACCCGCACACCTCGAGCGCTCCCGTATCGTCACGGCATTCTTTCGAGAGGCATTCGTGAACGGCGACGTTGTCACCAGACGCGAGAGTTTTCTTCCCCTCACATCAGCGCAAGTTGCTTCGGTGTATCAACTTTGGAAGGATCACAATCTTGAACCCTGATAAGAATCTGTTCATATGAAAACTGCATATTTACGGATCGTTTTTACATTGCTTGCTATCCTGGCCATTTCTTTCTTGGCCAACGATATCTACCAATCACTCCCCTCGGATAAAGTCAAAATCTTGACCGGACCCGAGGGTGGTAGCTTTTATAAGACGGCACTCGACTATAAAAAGGTGCTTGAGCAACGCGGATTTAAAGTCGAGCTTGTGCCCGTTGCAAACACAGCTGAACTAGCTCAACAGGTGAACTCGACAAGCACACGAAACACCATCAGTTTTATGATTGGTTCTTTTGATCATTCCCAGTTTACTCAGGTGCGAACACTCAGCGTGATCGGGATGCAACCACTTTTTCTCTTTTACCAAAATAGCTTAGGTAAATTGGTCAGTCTTTCATCTCTAAAGGGAAGCAAAATTGTATTGCCACCAAAGACTAGTCTAAGTGCGCACTATGCACTGGCTGTCCTGGATCTTTATGGAATCAATATAGAGAATACGCCGATCGATTTTGTACCTTTTTCAGATATGGTGCAAAAGCTCAAACAAGGCGAGTACTTCGCTGGCTTTGTCATGTTGGCAGCTGATAGTGCAGCCGTAGAGGATTTGGCACGCGACGATAAGCTCAGTCTGTATTCTTATCACCATATACGCGGGCTCCTCGCAAAACTTAAAGACCTCGACGCCGTTGTGCTACCTCTAGGTGGTTTTGACGTCTTACAAAATATTCCCCATCAGCCCACTGATTTATTGGCCGGCAGAGTCGAAGTCATCGCGAATAAATCAATCGATAAGTCGCTTCTATTCTCTTTATTGGAAAGCTTTGAAAATCTGCACTATGGACAGACTCTTGTGAGCAAATCAGGAGAGTTTCCAATCTTTGCGGGCGCTAATGGGGTCATGCACGAAAGCGTCCAGAATTTTCAAAAAGCAGGGACGCCATGGCTTTATCGAAATTTTCCCCCAACCCTCGCCGTGTTGATCGACAAATATCTTTTTATTGGACTCGCTATATTTCTGTTGGCCGAAATCTACAGAAATCTAAGATATCTGTATGAGCTGATGGCACTAAGTGCAGAGACATTCGCACTTAGAACTATCGCTCGGACAAATTCTAGAATACAGTCCGGAAAATCCTTGGGATTTTTATCTCAAATCGTAAGGCGTTGGGCTATCGCGATAATAGAGCGAAGAACTATTCGACAAAAAGCTGCTGCATTAATTTCAACAACGGGTAAATCAAATGAGACTTTATAAAAACTTATCAATCTTAGCGATGTCGCTTGCGGGCTTATCAATTTCAAGCTCGTCGATTTCACAAACAACCGACTACCCCAACAAACCAATCAAGATCGTCGTGGGCTTTACGCCCGGCGGCTCTACGGACGCCATTGGAAGACAAATTGCTAACTCTTTTAGCAAGATTCTAGGGCAGTCCGTCATAGTAGAAAACAAACCTGGGGCTAACGGAAACTTGGCAACAGACTTTGTCCGCCGCGCGCCACCTGATGGCTACACCATTTTCTATACGTCGATCGGACACGTCACCAATCCGCTGATTTACAAAGATGCCAAATACGATCCCATCAAGGATTTCACACCGATCGGTCAGGTATTAGCAGGACCAAACATACTTGTCGTACCACCCAACTCAAGATTTAAGAATCTGAAAGAACTGATTGATTACGGTCGCGCCAATCCAGGAAAAATCAACTTCGCCTCATCGGGTATAGGCTCGTCCTTACACTTGTCTGGAGAGTTGTTTAAACAGTTGTCTGGTGTCGATATGGTCCATATTCCATACAAAGGCGCTGGGAGTCTTATGCCGCACCTTATGTCGGGTCAAGTGGACCTCGCCTTCCCGAATCTGCCTACCGGTGTGTCATTGGTCGAGCAAGGTCAGTTACGCGCACTGGGTGTCACGACGGGTACGCGCTCCAATGCAGCGCCAACTATCCCAACGATTGCCGAAGCAGGCGTACCCAATTACGACATGTCGACCTGGTATGGTTTAGTCGGGCCCGCGGACTTGCCGGCTCCAGTACTAAAGAAACTGACTGACGCGTTGGCTCAAACGATGAATGATCCAGAGTTTAGAGGTCGCTTGATCACGCAAGGCATGGATCCCAAAGGATCTTCACCCGCAGAGTTCACAAAATTTATTCAGGCAGAGTCGGCCCGCTGGGCGGCAATATTGAAAGAAATGAATGTCTCAGCGAATTAAACACATGCCGCGAGGCGATCTGAGCCTATGCGGCATATCGTGCAATGTAAAAAACGCCTGTGAAAGACATTCCGATGACGGCGGTCATCCAGATAATCATTCTCCAGAAATTAGAGTTGATTTCTTTACGAATTAAGCTAATTTCGTGATGGATGGCAGCCGATAATTTTAGATCTAGTTTATTTAGATCTTCTTTGGTTGCTAGTGTCGGCAAAATCGTGTCGAACCGAGTTTCGAGAGTGGTCATTCTATTTTCCATACAGCTGTCCTGGGGAGCGAGAGCAAGTCGCATCTTATGCGAATCGCTCTCGACTGAGGCAAGGTACAGAATAAAGAACCCCAGGCGCAATACGCTAGTTACACTTGGTTGCAATTCACCGTTCTTTCAAACGATGAAGAGCAACACAAGCGCACTATCGGTAGACTAAATCTCGCAATCCAAGCGACAAGACTGGTACGTAGGTAATCACCATCAGGCAGCACAACACGACAGCCACAAAGGGCCACAGACGACTGATTACCTGATCAAGCGATAGTCTTGCGACGGTGCAGGCGGCAAAGAGGTTTACGCCGAAGGGGGGTGTGATCATGCCTAACGCCAAGTTCACTACCATGACCAAACCAAAGTGGACGGGGTCAATTCCAAAGTGTATGGCAACGGGCGCTAGTATTGGAGCTAAGACAATGATCGCCGCGCCAGTTTCGATAAACATACCAATAATAAACAGAGCGACGTTTACCCCTAACAAAAACATTGCAGGAGACTGCAACACCATCTCGAGCCAACGACCGATCGCATCGGGTACGCCCGCACGCGTCAGCAAGAACGCAAATAAACCAGCATTCGCAATGATGAACATAATCACGGCGCTAGAGACGACCGACTTTTTAAGGATCGGAAAGATATCGCGCGGCTTGATCTCACCATACAAAATCATGCCAACAAACAACGCATAGAAAACCGCAACAGCAGAGGCCTCGGTTGGAGTGAATACACCGCCATAGATACCACCAAGAATGATGACAGGCATCAAGAGCGCCCAACCCGCCTGAACCGTCGCTTTACCAAAACTTAACCGCCCTTCTCCGTCGTTCTTACCCCAGCCCTTGAAACGGCAGTAGATATGTACAAAAGCCATCAACACGACACCGATAAAGATGCCAGGACCAAAGCCTGCAATAAACAACTCTCCGATGGAGACTTCTGCAGCCACACCATACAAAATCATTGGGATTGAAGGAGGAATGATGACGCCTAGTTCTGCGCTAGTGGCCTGCAGTGCAGCGGCGTAGTTAGGGGGGTATCCGTGCTTAACCAGCGCGGGAATCAAGATGGCGCCGATGGCGAAGGTTGTGGCG
>CAIUZV010000410.1 GCA_903903735.1 uncultured beta proteobacterium
AGCCAAGATGGAAGCCATCGTATCTAGAAACAAATCTTCGCAGCGCATCCGTACCGAGTCTGGAATGTCGGTGTATTTCAGTTCGGAGGCAAACTTTGCAAGCGTCGCGCTAGGGTGTAAGACAGCAGCAGGGGCGGGTGAGCGAACGTCAGTCATGAGGTGTCCTTTAGAACGAACGTGGAAGACCAAGTACGTGTTCAGCGACGTACGATAAGATCAGGTTTGTTGAAATCGGCGCGACTTGATACAAGCGTGTTTCGCGGAACTTGCGCTCCACATCATATTCGCAGGCGAAGCCAAAGCCGCCGTGGAATTGCAAACAGGCGTTGGCAGCTTCCCAGGACGCATCGGCGGCGAGCAGCTTGGCCATATTGGCTTGCGTACCGCACGCTTGTTTCGCGTCAAACAGTCGACACGCCTCATAGCGCATCAAGCTAGCGGCTTCAACGTTCACAAACGCGCGCGCGATCGGAAACTGCACGCCCTGGTTCTGTCCAATCGGACGACCAAAGACGATGCGCTCTTTGACGTACTTTGAGACACGGTCAATGAACCAATACCCATCACCGATACACTCCGCCGCAATCAGTGCGCGTTCTGCATTCAATCCGTCAAGAATATATTTAAAGCCTTTGCCTTCTTCTCCGATGAGATTCTCGGCAGGGATTTCAAGGTTTTCAAAAAACAGTTCGTTGGTCTCATGATTGACCATATTTAAAATGGGTCGGACCGCTAAGCCGTTGCCGATCGCCTGATGGAGGTCGACGATAAAAATCGACATGCCTTCTGATTTCTTTGTCACCTGATCAAGGGGGGTCGTACGTGCCAGCAAAATCATGAGGTCAGAGTGTTGGACCCGCGAGATCCAAACCTTTTGACCGTTAATGACATAGCGATCACCCTTTTTGACAGCAGTGGTCTTAATCTTGGTGGTGTCGGTGCCCGTGGTCGGTTCGGTGACCCCCATCGACTGTAAGCGCAGCTCACCGGCCGCGATTTTTGGCAAGTAGAGATTTTTCTGTTCGGCTGAGCCGTGTCGCAACAGAGTGCCCATGTTGTAGAGCTGGCCATGACAGGCGCCGGAATTACCCCCAGAGCGGTTAATCTCTTCCATAATGACAGACGCCTCAGTGAGCCCGAGGCCCGAGCCACCGTACTCTTGGGGGATCAGTGCAGCCATCCAGCCAGCTTGGGTCAAGGCATTGACGAATTCTTCAGGGTAGCCGCGCGCTTCGTCTATTTTGCGAAAGTATTCGTCGGGGAACTGTTTGCACAGATCTCGGATGGCGTCACGAATGTCTTGATATTGGTCAGAATGAGTAGTTTGCATGATTGTCTTATGATGGCGGATATGGCGAAACGCTACTGTGCCCGAGAGCGGAGCGCCTGACTATTGGTGTTTGGTTAACCCGGGCTTTTTGAATGCTTAAGCAACGTACTCATCCATGGCAAACCACTTCGATCTGACGGATTTGCAGCTAATCGTCAACATAGGGGACGCCAGCAGCCTGACCCGTGGTGCGGAAAAATCCCATTTGTCCCTTCCAGCTGCTAGTAATCGGGTAAAAAACCTTGAAGACCACTTTGGGACTAGGCTATTTAACCGCAACAGCCAGGGTGTGACCCTCACCCCCTCAGGTGAGGCGTTTTTACGTCATGCGCGATTGGTTTTGCGACAAATTGATCACTTACGTGGTGACATCCACGAGTACTCGCGCGGCATTAAAGGGCAGGTGAGGGTGTTAGCCAACACCACCGCCATGACGGAATTCATGCCGGCGGTGTTAAGCCGGTATCTGGCCTCCCATCCGGACGTGACCGTCGAGTTGCGCGAGCGTTTGAGCTATCTGGTGATTAAGGCGGTGTCTGAGGGTTCCGCCGATATTGGTATTGTGGCCGGTCGGCCAGCGTCTTCAGAGCTGGAGTACTTGCCGTATCGTAAAGATCGATTGGTGCTGGTGACCGCAGCGCATCATGCGTTCGCAGATCGAGCCGAGGTTGAGTTCGCTGAGACCATGCGGTACGAGTATGTTGGCTTGTCTGAATGGAGTGCGATCCATGCTTTCTTAATTCAAGCAGCCGATAAACTCGGACATCCATTTCGGTTTAGGGTCGAGGTTGGCAGTTTTGAGGCGGTTTGCCGCATGATCGAAGCCGGCGTCGGTATCGGGGTTGTCCCAGAACTGGTTGCAAGGCGATACGCGCAGCGCTTGAAGATAAAGATCGTTCGGTTGTCGGACGAGTGGGCGGACCGCAAATTACAAATTTGTGTGCGTAAGTTGGATCAGTTGCCGGGATTTGCACGTGACCTCGTCAATATGTTGATTGAGGATGTGCCGCCTGCTGATTTGCAGGAGCGCGGATGAGGCTGACATCGATCGTATTGGCCTCAGGGAATGCGGGCAAAATCAAAGAATTTGAGGCGTTATTCGCACCGCTCGGCGTCGACTTAATCTCCCAAAAAAGTTTGGGTATTCCCGACGCCCCGGAGCCCCATGCAACATTTATTGAGAATGCACTTGCCAAGGCGAGGCACGCAAGTGCGCAGTCTGGCTTACCTGCGCTAGCCGATGATTCAGGTCTGTGTGTGCATGCTCTAGGCGGAGAGCCGGGCGTGCATTCCGCGCGCTATGCGCAAACGCTGGATGGTCCTCGCTCGGATGCTGCCAACAATACGAAGCTGCTAGATGTGCTGCAAGGCGTGTCGGATCGACGGGCCTGGTATGTGGCCGTATTGGTTTTTGTGAAGCGTCCCGATGATCCTCAGCCAATCATTGCACAGGCGAACTGGGTAGGTGAGATTGTTGATCAAGCGCGCGGAGAAAATGGTTTTGGCTACGATCCCTATTTCTATTTAAAAGAAGAAGCGTGTTGTGCTGCAGAACTAACACCCGAGAAGAAAAATCGTATTAGCCACCGAGGCATGGCGATGCGTGAGTTGGTGGTGCAGCTTCGGCATGCTGGGATGCTTGCTTAATGGCACGGGTTATTCCGATTCTGCCGGCAGGTCCGCTTGTTGGAGCGAGGTCCGCGCCACGAACTTCGGCACCCGTAGGCTCATTGCTTACGACGCTGCCGCCCCTGTCCCTATACATACACGTGCCCTGGTGCGTAAAAAAGTGTCCCTATTGCGACTTCAATTCGCATCAAGCGCCAAGCACGGTGCCAGAGGATCAGTATCTTGACGCATTACAAGCGGATCTCGAACAAGCGTTACCAAGTGTTTGGGGTCGCCAAATACACACTGTTTTTATTGGTGGAGGTACGCCTAGTTTGCTGAGTGAGCATGCCATGGATCGCTTACTGTCCATGCTGCGCGCGCACCTCAATATCTGGCCAGATGCCGAGATCACGCTCGAGGCCAACCCCGGAACCGCCGAAGCGCAAAAGCTTAAAGAATACGGCCGCAGCGGTGTGAATAGAATCTCCTTAGGAATTCAATCCTTTGATCTAAAGCAATTAAAGGGGCTGGGACGCATCCACGACGCCGATCAAGCACGGGCCGCTATTGAGATGGCCCAGGCTGCTGTGCCGCGGGTCAACTTGGATTTGATGTTTGCCTTGCCGCAACAGACGCTGCAAGAATGCCTACGTGATGCACGAGAAGCGCTTTCGTTTGGTACGGAACACCTATCGATATACCAGCTGACGATCGAGCCAAACACTGTATTTGCGAAGTTTCCCCCAGCGCTACCTGAGGATGATCTTGCGGTTGAGATGGAGGACGCCATTGAGGGGGTGTGTGATGCGGCGGGGCTTGAGCGTTACGAAGTATCTGCATTCGCCCGCGCAGGTGCCCGCGCGCGACACAATGTTAATTATTGGCAATTTGGCGATTATTTAGGGCTCGGGCCTGGCGCGCACAGTAAATTGTCGTTCCCAGACAAGATCGTTAGGCAAGCGAGGGTGCGCAGTCCGGAGACTTGGATGCAGGCTACCCTCGCACGTGACGGCTCGCACATCTACGAGGCGCGTACCTTGGATACACAAGATCTCCCCTTTGAGTTCATGCTCAATGTGCTTCGCCTGCGTGAAGGCGTCTCGTCAAACCTGTACGCCGAACGCTGCGGTCGAGCACCCGCGGAGTTTGCGGGTATGCTTGCGTTGGCAGTAAAAAAGGGCTTGCTTACTGCTGACGTTGAGCGCTACCAGGCGACACCTCTGGGGTGGAGATTTTTAAACGAGCTCCAAGGTGTTTTTTTGCGGTAGCACCGTATTAGTGCATTAAATGCGCTAAAGAAGTACATTTGCACTATCTAAGTGCAAATATAAGCCCCGCTACAGGGATTCCTGACCGCGTTCATGCTGGCACAGAACTTGCTTCGTGTCTGTCAAGGTAAAATAGCGAGCTAGTTCCAAGCAAAATATTAGTTAGTCAGTCATTCCTTCTAATTCATATCCGGAGTCAATAATGACCACCTCTAAAGATGTTCTGAAGAAGATTGCCGAAGACGAAGTCAAATTTGTTGACTTCCGTTTTACGGACACCATGGGCAAAGAGCAGCACGTCTCTG
>CAIUZV010000411.1 GCA_903903735.1 uncultured beta proteobacterium
CAAACTGAGCTGGGCAGATCTGATCGTTCTCGCAGGGAATGTAGCCTATGAGTCAATGGGTTTAAAAACCTATGGATTTTCCTTTGGTCGCGAGGACATCTGGGCGCCAGAGATCGATATCTACTGGGGTGCTGAAAAAGAGTGGTTAGGTTCGAGTCGTTACGACGGTGACAATCGCCAAACCCTTGAAAACCCTCTGGCTGCCGTGCAAATGGGTCTGATCTATGTGAACCCAGAGGGTGTGAACGGCACACCAGATCCTCTTCGTACCGCACAAGACGTGCGCTTGACCTTCGCTCGTATGGCGATGAATGATGAAGAGACTGTTGCATTGACAGCAGGCGGGCATACCGTTGGAAAAGCACACGGTAATGGCAATGCTAAAAATCTTGGCCCCGCACCTGAGGCAGCAGACGTAGAAGAGCAGGGCCTCGGCTGGATGAACCACACCACCAGGGGCGTCGGGCGCGACACCGTGACCAGCGGCATCGAAGGCGCCTGGACCACCCATCCCACGCAATGGGATAACGGCTATTTCCACTTGCTCTTGGGCTACGAGTGGGAACTCAAGAAAAGTCCCGCAGGAGCCTGGCAGTGGGAACCGATCAACATCAAAGAGGAAGATAAGCCGGTTGATGTCGAGGATCCATCGATTCGACTGAATCCCATGATGACCGATGCGGACATGGCCATGAAGATGGACCCTGCGTACCGCAAGATTTCAGAGCGCTTCCATAAAGATCCCGCCTACTTCACCGAGGTGTTTGCTCGCGCATGGTTCAAGCTCACACACCGTGACTTAGGACCCAAGTTGCGCTACATCGGACCCGAAGTACCCAAAGAGGATTTGATCTGGCAGGATCCAGTACCTTCTGGCAATAAGAGCTATGACGTCAAGGCAGTCAAAGCCAAGATTGCTGCGAGCGGCTTATCGGTGAGCGAGATGGTTGCGACAGCTTGGGATAGCGCCCGGACTTTCCGTGGCTCAGACAAGCGTGGTGGTGCGAACGGTGCCCGCATCCGTCTGACGCCTCAGAAAGACTGGGAAGGCAACGAACCCAAGCGCTTGGCAAAGGTCCTTGGTGTGCTGGAAGGCATCGCCAAAGACACCGGCGCAAGCATTGCGGACGTGATTGTGCTGGCTGGTAGCGTGGGGATTGAGCTGGCGGCCAAGGCGGCAGGGCACAACGTCACGGTTCCGTTCACACCAGGTCGCGGTGACGCAACCGCTGAGCAAACAGACGCCGAGTCCTTCGCGGTACTTGAGCCCATTCATGACGGCTACCGTAACTGGTCCAAACAGCACTATGCGGTCAGTGTCGAAGAACTGATGCTCGATCGCACACAACTGATGGGCCTGACCGCTCAGGAGATGACAGTGTTGGTCGGTGGCATGCGCGTGTTGGGTACAAACTATGGCGCGACGAAACACGGCGTGTTGACAGAGCGCGAAGGTGTGCTGTCTAACGACTTTTTCGTGAATCTGACTGATATGGCTTACTCATGGAAACCCACAGGGCGCAATAGTTACAACATCGTTGAGCGTAAGTCCGGCAAAACGAAGTGGACTGCTACGCGTGTCGATCTAGTCTTTGGTTCGAACTCGATATTGCGATCTTATGCAGAGGTGTATGCGCAAGATGACAATAAAGAAAAATTCGTCCTAGACTTTATCGCCGCATGGGCCAAGGTGATGGATGCTGATCGCTTTGATGGTTGAGTGATTGCTCTTGATCCGTTAAAAAGTAGAACAATTTTTTTGTTCTACTTTTTTAACGATATATTTGCAAGATATTGTTTTAATAAATTTTTTTTGGACGGCACAAGGTTCGAACTTGTGACCCCTGCTGTGTGGGTAGGCATCTGACACTCACCGTACGATCGGCGCAATGCTGCTGAACTGATCCGTCCATAACCTCAACCCAGGTTGGTCGTAGGGCTCGTATCTGAGCAAACGACCCTGATCGTCCCGAACCTCGCGACTAACCGAGGAGTGCGCCTTCAGATAGGCTTGGTCATCTGTCATGATGAAATGCAGATTCCTTCTCACTTTACGCAACTCATCCATATTCTGGTACTTGTGACGGTGGGCCATACCCAACACCTCCGCTTGGGCCTTCACAATCGGGTAGAGATTCAAATAAGCGTTGGTGATGTTGATCGCGATGTGACCATCCGGTTTCAGGTGATCGCGATAAATCTGAAACGCCTCACGTGTCAACAAATGGATGGGCACCGATCCGCCTGTGAAAGCATCCAACACAATCACGTCGTACAACTTGTCTTTGGGCAGCTGCTCCATGCGCAACCTAGCATCACCTAACAAAATGTTCTGCTCACCGGCTTTGCAGGTCGACAAGTTGTCAAACCACTCCTGCGCAATCCGCACGGCCGCAGGGTTGATTTCATAAAAGTCGTAAGCATCAGCTGGGCGTGCGTAGTTGGCCAAGGTGCCAGCACCCAAACCAATCAACGCAACCGAAAGCGCCGGTTTTTGTGTCATCGCCCACTGTAAAGCCTCGCCGATACCGCTGTCTCGCGCATAGTAAGTTGTCGGCACATGACGAAGCGCATCAGAAAGAAACTGCTGACCATGGGTCACATTACCGCTGAAAAAAACCCGGTCATTGCGCTCGGGGTCCGATGCAAATCGTCGCTCTTTCACGGCAACAGTGCCATAAAAATTTCGGACTTGGTCGAGTAAAACTTCGGTATCGTCGCCCTTGTGGACGTCACGCCAAGACCTCGGGCTTTCCATGAAAAAAATCGAAACTACCATGACCACTGCCGTCAACGCGCCCACCGTAGGACG
>CAIUZV010000412.1 GCA_903903735.1 uncultured beta proteobacterium
AAATACTGGTGCCCCCCCCGTGAGTCGAACACGGCACCAACGGATTATGAGTCCGCTGCTCTAACCAAGCATGAGCTAGGGGGGCTTTAATCGAAGGACTTACTGCCCTTCGAGAAAACTCTTTAACTTATCAGAGCGGCTTGGATGACGCAGCTTACGTAATGCTTTAGCCTCTATTTGGCGAATGCGCTCACGGGTCACATCAAACTGCTTACCTACCTCTTCCAAGGTCTGATCAGTGCTCATCTCGATACCAAAGCGCATACGCAAGACTTTCGCTTCGCGTGGGGTTAAGGAGTCGAGGACTTCTTTGACCACATCGCGCATCGAACCATGCAAAGCCGCATCAGCAGGCGCCAAGGTCGCCAAGTCCTCAATGAAATCACCTAAATGTGAATCGTCATCATCACCAATCGGTGTTTCCATCGAAATCGGCTCTTTTGCGATCTTCAAGATCTTGCGGATCTTGTCTTCAGGCATATCCATCTTGGAGGCCAGTGTTGCGGGATCAGGCTCAGCACCTGTCTCCTGCAAAATCTGACGACTGATACGGTTCATCTTGTTAATCGTCTCGATCATGTGCACCGGGATACGAATCGTGCGAGCCTGGTCCGCGATCGAACGCGTAATTGCCTGACGAATCCACCATGTTGCATACGTTGAGAACTTATAACCACGACGGTATTCGAACTTATCGACCGCCTTCATCAAACCAATGTTGCCTTCTTGGATCAGATCCAAGAACTGCAGACCGCGGTTTGTATATTTCTTTGCGATCGAGATCACGAGACGCAAGTTGGCTTCCGTCATCTCGCGCTTCGCTTTACGGGCTTTCGCTTCGCCAGTCGCCATCTTCTTGTTGACGTCTTTCAGGTCTTTGAGCGGCAAGACCACCCTCACCTGCAAGTCGATCAATTTCTGCTGGAGTTCTTGTACCGCAGGAACATGGCGTGTCAGTGTCTGTGCGTAGTCAGCACCGGTGGCAACTTCGCCAAGCACCCATTCAAGATTGATTTCGTTTCCTGGAAAAACTTTAATGAAGTGCGTACGCGGCATTCCAGCGCGATCAACGCAAGTATGCAACACGGCACGTTCAACCTTGCGAACCTCTTCGACCTGCTGGCGCAAGGTGTCAGCCAAACGCTCCACCATCTTGGCGGTAAAGCGAATACCCATCAATTCGTTCTGAATGACTTCTTGCGCGGCCATGTAGGGCTTAGAGCGATAACCGTCTTTCTCGTATGCTGCACGCATCTTCACGAAATGCGTCGCCACGGTTTCAAACTTAGCCAAACCTTTAATGCGCAAATCCTCAAGCTGTTTGCTGCTCATGCCGCCGGCCGGACCATCTTCATCCGCTTCGTCAGACACCCCAGCACCCGCATATTCTGCGCCGTCGTCGTCAACCAAGCCGTCGACGACCTCGTCAATCTGAGCCTGTGCCTCGCGTACACGCTGCACATGGTTCAAGATCTCGTTGATTGTGGTCGGACATGTCGAAATCGCTTTGACCATGTCCTTGAGACCACCCTCAATGCGCTTGGCGATTTCAATCTCGCCTTCACGCGTCAAGAGCTCAACGGTCCCCATCTCACGCATATACATACGAACAGGGTCAGTCGTACGACCAAAGTCAGAGTCAACGGTCGTGAGCGCAGCTTCGGCTTCGTCTTCGACATCATCGTCGGAGGTGGCCACCGGTGCATTCTCGCCTAGCAACAGTGTTTCTGCATCAGGGGCTTGGTCATACACGGCAATGCCCATATCGCCAAACGTGCTGATAATGCCGTCGATCGCTTCGGCATCGACCAGATCGTCTGGGAGGTGATCGTTAATCTCACCATAGGTGAGGTATCCACGATCTTTACCGAGCTTGATCAACAGCTTTAGACGATTACGACGTGCTTCATACTCTTCTGGAGTGACGGGGCCACGAGCAATCAGGTCCTTCGCGTCGCCTTTACCGCGTTTGCCGCGTTTGACAGGCTTGATGTCAGGAATAACTTCGACTTCGTGCTCACCATCACCGGCATCACCAAAATCGCCGTCGCCGTTATTGGGATTTTTGGAGGGACGGCCAGGACGTCGCCCCGTTCCACCTGGCGGACGACCCGCCTTCTTCGGTGGAGGCGAACCATCATCAGGAGGAGGAGCCGGTTTAGACACATCGACTTTGCCAGGCGCCTTCGCCGATACGGGCGCAGCAGGCGCCACGCGATCGAGCGTTGGTTTCGCGAGTGCCGCTTTACCAGCGGGCACCTTGACGGGAGTGACTGGTTTTACCGCCGGCTTTGCTTCCCCAACTTTAGGCTCAGTTTTTGATACGTCCTTCGTTACAGCCTTCGGGACTGGCTTGACTGGAGTTTTGAGAGCCGTTTTGACAGCCACATTTTTTGTAACGGATACGGGTGCTTTGACTGGGGTTTTAGGTGCTGCTTTTGCAACGCCGGCCTTGACAGGCGTCTTGGCGGCGGGAGCTTTGGGCACAGCGGGTTTTGATTTGCTAGGTGAAGCCGACTTCATTGAATCCTTAACTGATTTAGCGGCAGGTTTTGCCGTTGATGAAACAGGCTTTGCCACTGAAGGCTTAGCCACTGATTTGTTTGGTTTGCCCACAACCACCTTATTGGGCTTGCCCACTGGTTTTGCCGAAGACTTGCTCAAGGCAGCCTTCACCACGGGTTTGCTTGCCTTGGGCGATTTGGCTGAGGACTTAGCCACTGGTTTAGCAACTTTCGCAGCGGGCTTCTTTGCCACGGGCTTGACGGCTGCTTTTGGTTTGGGCTTTGCCGCTGCCAGAGATGTTTTTTTGCCAACGTGCTGAGTCATGGTTGCTCTTGTTTGAGTTGTCTGTGAGATGTGCCGAAGCACGAATCTGCCCAAAAAACATGCCTGGAGGTCTGCCGCACACTTTTTTGAGCGGCAGACGCCCACCCTGGGCGGCGTCTTAAACCTTTGATTTTAACTGAATCAGTTAGCTTTCACTGACTCGATTACCTTCATTAGACGGGAGATGCGTCCAGAAAGTTCCTGATAATTTTGCTGAGATTGCAAATTATTTAATCCTTCAGCAATCAGCACCTCTTGTTCAGCCTTTAAGCTTTCGAGCTCAATACGGCGAACAGCATCTTCCCACTCGGCCTGGGGATTGGGTAAGGTTTCCTGAGCCATCAAATCTGCAGCCACCGAGGCAAGTAATACGCCGAGGTCAGCGCCGGGATCAGCGACCTGAATCAGCGCACCCACATGCCGCGCCCCAGTCGACTGGGCCAACACAATTAAATCTCTGACCATCTCAAGATTGGGGCCACGATGAAGAATCTCAAGCTGTTGATCACCTAAATCATCAATGAGTTCAGGGTGCGTGAGGAATAGACGTAACAAACGGCGAGCCAGCGGCGTCACTGAACGTCGGCTCGTCCCGGCAGACGCCACGCCACGCGCTCGACCGCTTGAGCGCGCCCCAAAGGTCGGACGCCCCGACTGCGGCTCGCCCGTAGCAGACTCATACGTGTCCGGCTCTTGTACCCGTGACGCTTGGTCAACTGAGCGATTTCCTTGAGCACTCCCCGATCTGTCCGCACCAGCACGAAAACCATTTGCATCGGGCAAGCCCGCCATCGCCGGTGGCGGTAACTGAGCCATCAGCTGAGCCAGTTCTTCCGGCGTCAGTTGCACCAGACGCGCCAGCTCATTTTGCAGTTGAATTTTGAGCGTAATCGCTGGCACTTGCGCCAAAAGCGGTCGCGCTTCATGGACCAGAGCCGAGCGCCCCTCCACTTCTTTAATCGCGTGTCTCGACGCCAACTCATTGAGAAAAAATGTAGAGAGTGCGTCTGACTCTTTAAGACTTGCGCGAAAAGCTTCCTCGCCAAATTCCCGGATATAACTATCTGGATCATGCTCCGTCGGCAAAAATAAAAACCGGATAGAAATATCATCACGGAGCAGTGGCAAACACGCTTGCAAGGCGCGCCAGGCTGCACGGCGTCCGGCTGAGTCCCCATCAAAACTAAATACGATTTTGTCGCTTGCGCGAAGTAACTTTTGAATATGAGTCGGTGTCGTTGCCGTACCGAGTGTCGCCACAGCATTGCGCACACCTAGTTGGGCCAGCCCGACGACATCCATATAGCCTTCCACCACGATTACGCACCCTTCCGTGCGAATGGCGGCGCGAGCCTCAAACAAGCCGTAAAGCTCGTTTCCTTTTGAAAACACCGGCGTTTCGGGTGAGTTGAGGTATTTCGGCTCCCCCTTCCCGATGATCCGACCACCGAAACCTACGATCTCACCTTTCACGTTCCGGATGGGAAACATGACGCGTTCGCGGAAGCGGTCATAGCGTCGACCGTCTTCGGACTCAATGACAAGTCCGGATTCAACCAAGATAGGATCGTCGTAATGAGGAAACACCTTCGCGAGCGCCTGACGATCAGCGCTTGCCCAACCAAGCCCGAACTCTTTCGCAATAACGCCCGTCAGACCGCGCTGTTTAAGATAGCGAATCGCAGCGGGGCTATCGCGTAACTGCGCGAGATAATGCTTTTGTGCACCGTCGAGGGCTTTGGTGTGCTGCGAGACCTCTTCACGGCGTCGGGCGGTAGCCGCCTTCTGTCCGGGGCTACGATTCTCTTCGGGAACGGTCATCCCGACGGCACCTGCAAGCGTACGAACTGCCTCAGGGAAACTCGCCCCGGTATGCTCGATCAAAAAGGTGATGGCGCTACCATGCGCTCCGCAACCGAAACAGTGATAGAACTGTTTTGTCGGGCTAACGGTAAATGAAGGGGATTTCTCGTTGTGAAAGGGGCATAGACCTAAGAGGTTAATGCCGCCTTTCTTTAACTGCACATATCGTCCGACTACATCCGCGACGTCGACGCGGTTTAAAAGATCCTGGATAAAGGAATCTGGGATCAACGATCAGACCATACGTGATCGGCGCAAGCGTTGCGCCGAGGGTTAGTACATACGCGGCGGCAATTGCTGGCTGCGGATGCGCTTGTAATGGCGCTTAACGGCGGCAGCCTGCTTGCGCTTGCGCTCAGCAGTGGGTTTTTCGTAGAACTCGCGAGCACGCAGTTCGGTCAACAGACCGGTTTTCTCGATCGTGCGCTTGAAGCGACGCAGCGCGGCTTCAAAGGGCTCG
>CAIUZV010000413.1 GCA_903903735.1 uncultured beta proteobacterium
AAGCCTTACGCTTGGCAACTCGAGCATGACGATGAATACCCGGCAGAGATTGTCGAAAAGATGAAAGATATGGGTCTCTTCGGCTGCCTGATCGCACCGGAGTACGGTGGCTTGGGCTTGTCGACTGTGACCTACGCCAAAATCATCGAACACATTTCGGTCGTGTGGATGTCGGTTTCCGGCATTATCAATTCACACATCATTATGGCCGCAGCGCTGCAGAGAAACGGCACTGAAGAGCAAAAGCGCGCTTTCTTGCCGCGCTTTGCCACAGGAGAGCTGCGCGGCGGCATCGCGTTAACTGAACCCGACTGCGGCACGGATTTACAGGCCATTCGTACAACAGCTGTGCGCGATGGTGACGACTACATCATTCACGGCAACAAGATGTGGATCTCAAATGGCATCTACGGAAACTGCTTTGCGGTGTTGGTCAAGACCGATCCAAATGCGAGCCCACGTCACAAGGGAATGAGTTTGTTTCTTGTTGAAAAGGGCGACGCATTTCGCGCGAGTCGTAAGCTGGAAAAACTTGGCTATAAAGGGATTGATTCGGCCGAACTCGTCTTCGATCAGTGCCGGGTGCCCGCTAGCCAGTTAATCGGTGGTAAAGAGGGCAAGGGACTGCAAATGATTTTGAACGGCCTGGAGCTCGGCCGGATTAACGTTGCAGCGCGCGGCGTTGGCGTCGCGCAGGCCGCACAAAACGAAGCAGTCAAATATTCGCAGCAGCGCAAAACATTTGGTAAGCAGATTTGTGAGCATCAAGCGATTCAGCTTAAGTTGGGCGATATGGCAACGCGAACCGAAGCCTCAAGACTCTTAACAATGCGTGCGGCAGAGGCCTATGACCGTGGCGAACGTTGTGACATGGAGGCGGGCATGGCCAAACTGTTCGCCACCGAGTCTGCCTTGGAAAACAGCATGGAAGCGATGCGCGTGCATGGTGGCTATGGCTATTCAAAAGAATACTTGGTTGAGCGGTTCTATCGCGATGCGCCACTCTTGACGATTGGTGAAGGCACCAATGAAATGCAACGCATCATTATTGCCAAACAGTTGATCGCAAGGAATCCCATATGAGTTTGCCGCTACAAGGAATGCGGATTCTTGCCATTGAACAATATGGGGCGGGGCCGTTTTCGACGCAGCACTTAGCCGACCTCGGTGCAGAAGTCATCAAGATTGAGAATCCTCACGATGGTGGCGACGTCGGTCGTGCGGTCGGGCCACATTACTTTGGTCCCGGCGACAGTCATTTCTATCAAGCATTCAATCGCAACAAAAAGAGCATCCGGCTAGACCTCAAGCAAGAGGCAGGTCGTGAGGTGTTGCATAAACTTGTTGAACACGCTGATGCGGTGTTTAACAACTTACGCGGAGATCTGCCCGCGAAGCTAGGTCTGACTTACGAGGCGCTAAAGCACATTCGTAAAGATATCGTGTGCGTGCATTTGTCGGCTTACGGACGCGAAGGCGAGCGCGCGGCGTGGCCCGGTTACGACTATTTGATGCAGGCCGAAGCGGGATATTTGTCCTTAACCGGTGAGCCCGATGGACCGCCTTCGCGTTTCGGTTTGTCGATGATTGATTTAATGACCGGAACCACGGCTGCCCTTGGGCTTGTTTCGGGCGTGCTGGGTGCGCGCGCAACGGGAGTAGGACGCGATATCGATACGAGTTTGTTCGATGTGGCGATGCATAACCTCGCCTATCTGGCCACGTGGTACCTGAATGGTGGACATGTCACTGGAAGAGCGCCGCGCTCAGGT
>CAIUZV010000414.1 GCA_903903735.1 uncultured beta proteobacterium
TCACCCAAAGAAAACAATTCCGGCAGAGCTGATTTCAATTGCGGCAACACACCTTCCCAATCGCGTTTATCGTCTGTCCAAAGCACTGCAATCGGTGCTGTTTCTATGGATGGATTGAAGCGCTTTGCTTGGTCTCGCAGACGATCCACCAGTTTGTTAATTACCGTACTCATCTTTTCGTCGTCCTTGCGGCCTGTTTCTCTGCCAGACTCAAATGGTGGTTGTTGATGCGTGTGCCTTCAGGCTCGCTATAGGTTGGTCCCAGCTTGAACCAGGGCGCGCTAGCCACGTCTTTGCCTCGGTCGCTTTCCCACTTGATGCCCAGCTTGGTTTGGTTGATACGCAGCACACCCGCTTGTACAAATGGACGGATATTCATGCGAACACCATCATTCAAGTCTGGGTCCCAGCCGATGGGTTGTTGGTTTAACGGCTTCCAGCGAACAAAAATGTCAAAGGGCTGCTCACCCTGGGCAATGGCTTCCAGTCGCACTTTCAGCGCTTCAGCCTTGGCCAGTTTGAGGGAGGCCTCGCCTGATTGGGAGCCACCTGCGTCCACAGCACGACGTTGCTGCGTAATCCAATCACCTAGATAAGTGTGGATAAGAGTTTGCAGCTTAGCGCGGGTAAGCGTGTGGTAGTTCAACAGTGCAGAGAATCCGTCTTTATGACCGTCCCACACATGCCAGATGAAGGGGCGCTTTTGAAAGCGAGCCACATGTTGCTCAAAGAACTTGTCTCGCAGCCATTGGGCCAGAGGAATACCTTCAGAGCCTGCATCTTTAAGCAACTGGGCTTCACGAACTGCTGACCAATCCTTGCCAAATGCTTTGGCCAACATAGCACGCAAACGCTCCACAGCTGTGGCTTCACCACGCACTGCAGGTAAGCAAAGAATGCCATCATCATCAACCAGACTGTCTAAGTCTTTGCTGCGGGCGATCAAGGCGCGAACTTCATCCGAGAGCTCCATCTTCGGATCAGACTCTGCTGGCCATCTATATCCTAAAAGCCTGGCAACTGCCACTTGAAGCGGATCAGTTGAAGTCTGAGGATGGCCGTGAAAAATCCACTGAGTAGGATTGTCAGAGTAAGGTTTGGGCAAACCATTGGGATAACGCTCAGCAGCAACTTGCTGCCAATGAGCTAGGTCGAAGGGGACTTTAGTGAACGACGACTCTGTAATGCTTAGAGCCTGATCAACTTGTCTCAATTCCATTTCAAAGGAATCTGACTCCATATAAGAAATAATTGACGAGAGTTGCTGTTCCTCTTTTGCAATCAAAACTGCATTCGTGCAGTCGAATCTTGTGCCCATAAAAGTACAAATGTATGGGGTTCTTGTTACAGCAATAGCTACTCCAGGTTTTCCGATAGCTTTCTTCCCCTTGTGTGCAGTACCAATTTGCGCAAGTGCTCCGTGCCCACCTTCCCACTTCAGAAAGGACGTCATACCGGAAATTCCATTTCCTGTCGGTGCCAAATGGTAATAATCCCAGCTTCCCCCCATTGATGCGACCTCCCAATACCGAACCACAAAGCGGGGAGTGTCCGTGGTACCGACACCTTGGATAACTTCAGCATATTGCCCTAGGCGGGGAAGATCCTGACGAAGATCTTCTAAAGAAAGAGTCATATCAGGATTTCTTAACTGTCCCGCCTGGCTAACAACCACCACCGTATCGTTAGCCAGCAGGACAGCCTTCTCCCCCGGCGAATTGGGCGCACTGGCGTCTAGCCCATGCAGTGGCTGATTCGCTGTTGGTTTGGCATGGGTCAGGGTCAGCAGGATGATGAACGCACCTGCCGCGTCAGAGCTTTCGAAGCCGTGCTCGCCCAGCCGCGCCAGCAAATTCCAAGTCGAATGCCGCAGCAATTGCTCCCGCTGCTTTTGGTAGCTCTTCAAAAACAACCAATTCTGTGGCATCACAAACGACACAACTCCACCTGGAGTACACAGCTTGAGGCATCGCTCTAAAAAGACGTTCGCAAGATCGCTTTTAGCATTCTTGTAATGTTCTTCGCAAAAGTCTTTGAGCAGAGGGCCATGTTGTCCAGAGCCCAGGTATGGTGGGTTGGTAATCACCAAGTGGTACTTTTGCGTCAGAATGCGTGACGCATCCACCATGCCCTTGGCCGACACCCTGGCTTCTGTAGCCTCAATACCCTCTTCTGTTTCTGCGTTTGTAATTGTCTGGGTTGATAAAGCCTTGTCCAGTTTTTCTGCAAGTTCATCCCATTGGGCACTTATCAAA
>CAIUZV010000415.1 GCA_903903735.1 uncultured beta proteobacterium
ACCATAAGCGAAAAGAATGAAGTAAACCAATACGCATTACGACTCCTTGTGTTGAGGTGCAGGAAACCAAACGAGCCTGAGACTATCGCGCGAACCAACAAACAGCGACACTAAGTAAAGGACACCCGCTGCGAGCACAATGCTTGGCCCAGACGGAAAATTGGCGTGATAAGAAATCAACAAGCCCGCGACGGCACTGACCGCGCCGATACCTGCAGCAACGCTCGCGCGGGCGATGACGCCGTAGCACCAGAATCGCGCCGCTGTAGCGGGCAGCATCAACAGACCTACCGCCATCAAGGTACCGAGTGCTTGGAAAGCAGACACGAGTGTCAAGACAACCATCAACATAAATACTTGATGAATCATCGCGCCTCGGCCGCCTAAGGTGCGCAAAAAGGCCGGATCAAAGCATTCAACAACCAGTGGCCGCCAAATAATTGCTAGAACGAGCAATGTGACAGTCGAGGCCGTCGCAATCATGACCAACGATTCATCGTTGGTCGCAAGCACACTGCCAAATAAAAAGTGCAATAAATCAACTTTGCTGCCGCTGGTAGAAATCAACAATACACCTAAGGCCAAGGAGATTAAATAGAAGGAGGCAAAACTCGCGTCCTCCTTCTGTTTGGTCCACCGCGTCACAAGGTTCGCAAGCAGCGCCATCAAGGCTGCAGCCACAAAACTTCCTATCGTCATCGCGGGCAGTGACAAACCGAAAAATATAAAACCGACCGCAGCACCAGGAAGCACTGCGTGTGCGATCGCATCGCCAGCCAGACTCATTCGTCGCAAGACCAGGATCGTACCGATGGGACCACAAGCCAAGCCGATCACTACACAGGCCACGAGCGCTCGTCGCATAAAACCGTAGTCCACAAACGGTAAAAGCACGGCGTTATATATTTGTTGGAAGGCGTCTGTCAGCATTAGAAGCGCCCCCCCTGCTCGGGTGCGCGCACGCACCACGGCGCACGGTCGTCCCAGTATTCAGCAGTCGCACGGGCACGCGTCAAATTGTCGCTCGTCAAAACGGTGTCACTCGCGCCCCAGGCAATCGCCTCACGCGCCAGTAATAAAGTCTGAGGGAAATAGCGGCGTACCATCTCTAAATCATGCAGGACAGCAATCACCGTTCGCGAATGGTGATGCCAATCCAACACAACCTGAACTAAATCCTCAACTGTTCGTGTGTCTAAGGCATTAAACGGCTCATCCAACAAGATGACGGGTGCATCTTGCATCAACAGTCGTGCAAAAAGCACTCGCTGTAACTGTCCGACCGATAGCTCTCCGATAAAACGCCGCTCAAAGCCGACTAGCCCCACTGCCGCAAGCATGTCGGTCGCGCGCTGTCTGACCTGGCGCGAGGCGGGTAAAAAACTCCCGATTTGTTTCCAGGCCCCCAGCACGACGACATCGAGCACGCGCACGGGAAACTCTCGATCAATCGCAGACTGCTGCGGCAAGTAAGCCAAGTCAATACGCGCAACGTCACCAAACCGTATCGACCCTTCAATGCCTTTTAGCTGACCAGAAAGCGCAGACAGCAAGGTGCTTTTACCTGCCCCATTCGGTCCAACAATCGCAGTCAGCGAGCCCGAGGCAAACGCGCCAGACAAATGATGAACCGCCGGGTGCCCATCGTAGGCAACCGTCAGATTAGTCAGCGCAATCTCTGGCGCCGCACGCAATGGAGTCATTCGCTCACCCACCGCTCTACAAGGCCCACAACACGGCGAGCCACACTGCGCACACCATGGCGCCAATAACCAGAATGCGCTGACCAACACCGCTGAGCACAGAACTCGCCAACGCAGGTGGTGCGAGCACCACGCCTGGTCCGATCGCCGAGTGATCGACGTCCTTTGCGAGCGCGTGGGGAGCGTGATGATGCGAGTGGTCGTGAGAGTGATCGTGG
>CAIUZV010000416.1 GCA_903903735.1 uncultured beta proteobacterium
ATGCAAAACAAATGTGTACGACTCGCTAGCCGCCCAACCGGCTGGGTAACCGCCGACAATTTCGAACTGGTTGAGGCGCCGATGCCCACCCCCTCCGAGGGTGAAGTACTGATCCAGAATGACTGGCTCTCCTTGGATCCCTATATGCGCAGTCGGATTTCTGACGCAAAGTCCTATGCGAAAGGCGTCAGTCCAGGTGAGGTCATGGTCGGCGGCGCCGTCGGCACGGTCATCGAATCTCGTTCGGACGCTTTTTCAGTCGGAGACACCGTGCTCGCCGCGAGTGGCTGGCGCTTATACGCCAAGATGCCTGCGCAAACGGTCACAAAAATAGACACCTCGCGCGTACGTGCCTCAGCCTATCTTGGCGTGCTCGGCATGCCTGGCATTACCGCCTGGACCGGCCTGATCAACATCTGTCAGCCTAAGGCCGGTGAAACCGTTGTCGTCGATGCCGCATCGGGAGCGGTGGGCAGCGTTGTGGGGCAACTCGCCAAACAGGCGGGCTGTCGCATCGTGGGGATCGCCGGGGGCAAGGCTAAGTGTGATTATGTTGTCAACGAGCTCGGTTTTGACGCGTGCGCAGACCATCGCGCCCCAGATTTTCACAGCCAGCTCGACGCCTTGCTGCCCCAGGGTATTGATTGCCTCTTTGAAAACGTCGGTGGCGAAATTTTTGAAGCCTTGCTCGCACGTATGAATGTGTTCTCGCGCGTGGCCTTATGTGGGATGGTGTCAGAGTTCAATCGTGAACCCCACGCACACCGTACGCTTCGATCTATCCTCATTAACCGCATACGCATACAAGGCTTTATCGTCTCGGACAAACTCGATACGTGGCCTGGCATTCGCGCACAGTTAATCGAGCGCGTCGTAAGTGGGCAACTTAAATTTAAAGAATCAATCGTTGAAGGCTTGGAGAGCGCCCCCCAGGCCTTCGTGGGGATGCTCCGAGGTGAAAACTTTGGCAAGCAACTCGTAAAGTTGCGATAAACCAGAAGGTGCTGGGTTAAATCGCGGTAAGCGAACCCACGTCAAACAGCGCAAGCACGCCGAGTATTGCAAACAAAATCGCTGCAATGATGTGCACGGTACGCATGGGTACAACACGGGTGATGCGATCGCCTAGCAATACAGCAGGCGCATTCGCCAGCATCATGCCGGCCGTGGTGCCCATGACCACCGCCCACAGCGATGTGTACTGCGCAGCCAGTGCCACGGTCGCAAACTGGGTCTTATCACCCATCTCCGCAAGGAAGAACGCCACAACCGTTGTCAAAAAAATCCCGCCCTTGGGATCCGCGTCCGTGTCATCAAGCTTGTCAGGAATCAAAATCCAGATCGCCATCGCCAAGAACGAAACACCCAATACCCAGCGCATGACAGAAGGCCCGAACCAGTGCATCAGCCAAGCACCTACTGCCCCGGCTACCGCATGATTCAAGAGCGTCGCAACGAGAATCCCTAAGATGATCGGCACTGGCTTGCGGTACCGCGCCGCAAGCACCAAAGACAGCAACTGCGTTTTGTCGCCCATCTCTGCGAGTGCCACAATCCCTGTCGACATCAGAAACGCTTCAATCACAAAAATCGATCCAGAATCCGGCGGCTATTCTTATCCAGGAGCGTCATATCTGCCACGTAAAAGCGCATCCCGTGGCTATCGGTAATGATCAATGCCGCGCCTGCCAAGCGTCGTATATCTTCTTCGCCTTTGAGCACGAATCTCGTGGCGCCGCGGTCTGTCAGCAAGTCCCATGTACTGGGGGTCGAGTACGTGGAAACGTTGGAGATGCTTAAAATCGTCGGCATCACTTCGCGCGAGGCAATCTCCTCGGAAATCAGACTACGCATGTCTTCAGTCAGATCCCCCAGTCGATCAATCCACACGAGCTCTTTGCCCTCGACTCCGACAAGCGCCACATAATTTTCGGGCGCATGCACAGGAAAAGCACGAACGGGTAGCACCCCTTCGTGCACCGTGCCATCCGTGAGCGTCAGGACTAACCGACCAGCCTGATTACGCGTCAGCTGAAAATCCATCACGCCTGACCTCCAGGCGCCGATGGGTCGAGCGGAGCCTCCGCATCAACTTGACGCGTCTGTGCCTCGTACAGGTCGTAATAGGCACCACCTCTGGCCATCAGGTCCTCATGATTACCAATCTCTACGATCGCACCGCGATCTAGCACCACCAACCGATCGGCTTTACGCAGCGTGCTGAGTCGATGCGCAATGGCGATTGTCGTGCGACCTTGAATCAGGTTGTCGAGCGCCTCTTGAATTTCCATTTCAGTGGTGGTGTCCACAGACGAAGTGGCTTCATCCAAAATCAAGATTCGCGGGTCGATCAGTAACGCGCGAGCAATCGAAATACGCTGACGCTCACCACCAGACAAGGCTTGTCCGCGCTCACCCACCAACGAATCATAGCCCTGCGGTAGGCGCAAAATAAAGTCGTGTGCACGTGCCGCGCGCGCAGCGGCAATAATCTCTTCGCGTGAGGCCTCTGGCTTTCCATAGGCAATGTTCTCAGCAATGGTACCGAAGAACAAAAAAGGCTCTTGCAAGACAAGTCCGATATTGCGGCGATACGAATTGAGCGAGTAAGAGCGAATATCCACCCCATCCACCCGGATGCCTCCTTCCGTCACATCGTAAAACCGACAAATCAGATTCACGAGCGAACTCTTGCCGGATCCGCTGTGCCCAACCAAGCCAATCATTTCTCCGGCACCAATATTGAGACTTACATTTTTGAGTACGCTACGACTGCCATATCGGAAGCCGATATTACGAATCTCGATCTTGCCCTGCATGCGGTCAAGCGGCACAGGGCGCTGCGCGTCCGGTACGCTGGAGACGTGGTCCAAGATATCGAAAATTCTTTTCGCGCCAGCTGCCGCTTGTTGGGTTTGAGACACAATTCGACTCATCGAATCCAGTCGTGTGTAAAACCGTGCAATATAGGCGAGAAACGCTGCGAGCACCCCCACCGTGATCGTGCTAGAGGCGACTTGTGAAATCCCGAAAATCCATACTACCAGCAGACCCACCTCAGTGAGAAAAGTCACGGTTGGCGCAAACAGCGCCCACACTTTGTTGATGCGATCGTTCACACCCAAGTACCGATCATTGGCCTCGCGGAAACGCGCCACCTCACGGTTTTCTTGAGCGAACGCCTTCACCACGCGAATTCCGGGGATCGTATCGGCCAATACGTTGGTCAGTTCACTCCAAGATCTATCTACTTTCTCAAAACCAAAGCGCAAACGATGACG
>CAIUZV010000417.1 GCA_903903735.1 uncultured beta proteobacterium
CAATACTCTGGTATCGATCATGACTGCACATACACCTCTGATTTTTAAGTCCACGCGTTCAACGCAGGGGCGTTCCAAAGCTGAGCGAGACGCGATTCTTGCCGACCCTGGTTTTGGCAAGTATTTCAGCGACCATATGGTGTCGATTGATTGGACCGTTGAGAAGGGCTGGCACGATGCGCAGGTCAAGCCTTACGGCCCCTTGTTACTTGATCCAGCATCCTCTGTATTGCATTATGCGCAGGAAATCTTTGAAGGCTTGAAGGCCTATCGCCATGCTGATGGGTCGATCTGGACTTTCCGCCCGCAGGCTAATGCCGCGCGTATGCAGCGTTCAGCACATAGACTTGCGCTGCCAGAATTGCCGACCGATGCGTTTATTGAATCGTTAAAGCAGTTAGTTTCTCTGGACGCCGAGTGGGTGCCTTCCGCACCTGACACGTGCATGTATTTGCGCCCCTTCACGATTGCGAATGAAAGCTTTTTGGGAGTACGGTCGGCGCATAAAGCGACGTATTTTGTGATCGCAAGCCCCGTGGGGCCTTACTTCGCCAAGGGTGTCGCTCCGGTATCGATTTGGTTATCCGAAGACTTCACCCGCGCCGCTGTCGGTGGCACAGGTGCGGCCAAGTGTGGTGGCAACTATGCCGCCTCATTGTTGCCCCAACAAGAAGCCTACAAAAATGGCTGTTCGCAGGTCCTGTTCCTTGATCCGCAAGAGGGGAAATACCTTGAGGAACTCGGTGGAATGAATGTGTTTCTGGTCAAGAAGGATGGCGCATTGGTAACCCCCGAGCTCTCGGGCAGTATTCTTGAAGGCGTCACCCGCCTGAGTATTTTGCAGTTAGCCAGGGATCGTGGCCTCAAGGTCGAAGAACGCAAAATCTCGATTGATGAGTGGCGTAACGGCGTCGCCTCGGGCGATATCGTCGAGGCCTTTGCCTGCGGCACAGCGGCAGTTGTGGCGCCAATCTCGGCGCTTAAGGGCCGTGGCTTTGTGGCAGGTGATGAGAACGCTCCTGCAGGAAAACTGACCATGTCGCTACGTCAAGAACTGACTGATATTCAGTACGGTCGTGCCCCAGACCGTCATGGCTGGTTGACGCGTTTAGTTTGATCGGTTTGTTCAAGCATCAGCCGGTACTCCGCCACAGAGAGGCATGGGTATCGGTTGAGTAGATCCATGAGTAGTTTGTCCGCCCGAACCACCTGAGACGCGGGCAGACCTTCCATAATCTCGCTGTAGGTTTTAAAGCGCCCCTCGCGGTGCCAGTCCTCGAGTGCTTGCGCATGGATTTCAATGTTTTGCGCCTTGCGTTGAGCGCGACGCAGGCGCTGTAGATTGGCCTCTTGCACGCCGTAATCGCTTTGTGTGCTGCCCGACCCTCGTAACACCCTGATGCGAGCCGCCGTTCGAATCTTTAAGTAGTCGGTTTGATTGACCAAGCCAAGATGCTCCAGTTTATTGATGCAATCGAGTAGCGTGTCAGGTGCCGCATTGGCGGCCTTTGCTGCCTGAGCCAAGGCCCGAGGAATGCGCTGCCCGCGCTTAGTAAGTAGCTCGGTATAGCGTTTAGCAGTGAACTGAACTTGACCTAATGGAATTGAGCGAGGTGGCGGCATAGCTAGCTTTCAAGTAAAAATAAATAGTACATCATTTTTCGATTAAACTAGTACTTCAATTTCTCAGATAAATAGTACATCAGGACTTTAATGCACACTGAAAAAATAAAGAATATTTTTGTGATTTTGCTAGGGGCGTTGCCTTTTGTCTGGCCGGCTATTTGGAATGGGTATCCGCTCGTTTATAGCGACAGCAATGTTTTTATTTATCAACCTACGCCCGGGTTCTTCAATTGGGACAAGCCTATCATCTACGGCCCTTGGATACTTTTAGTGCATGGCTGGCAGTCGTTATGGGGCGTTGTTGTGGCTCAAGCAATTCTTGTGTCTCAGCTTCTATGGTTGACCTTGGCTGTGTTTGGCCCGCCCAGTAAGAGCAGGTTTCTATTGCTGTGCCTGGTTCTTGCTATGTGCACCGGGGCGTCGTGGTTTGTTTCTTTACTGATGCCCGACATTTTCTCAGCGCTCGTGGTTTTGAGCATCTTTGTCTTGGGTTTTAGTCCACGCTTATCGCGCTCGCTAGCCGTTTGGATTTGTTTGGTGGGCGCGTTAGCAATTGGTGTGCACTTATCGCATCTGGTCATTGCGGCCGCCTGCGTGGTGGTCGTTCTCTTACTGCGGTTTTCTCGTGTGGGCGTCGTCATGCTGCCCTTGGTGCTTGCGCTGGGCCTCTTGGTATCTACGAACTATTACGCCTTTAATAAGCTCGCGGTGTCGCCATTTGGGTCTGTGTTTATGTTGGCGCGCTTCGCTGCAGATGGGCACGTAAACACGACGCTAGACGCGCGCTGCCACAGTGCCGGCTGGCATTTGTGTGCATGGAAAGATCGCTTGCCCTCTGATAGCGATGCGTTCCTGTGGGATAGCCAAGGACCGGTATGGTCGCATCCTGGCGGTCCAGTTGGTTTAGCGCCTGAGGCTTCAACCTTAGTGATGCTCGCTACACGAGAGAATCCTCTAGGCGTGCTCGCTTCAATGATTAACAATACAAGTCAGCAACTTGCCATGATCAAGCTTGGTGACACATTACACGCAGACTCACTGGATGTGACTGTTCTTCAAAGTATCGAGGCACATTTCTCGGACGCTGAGCTCGCACGCTTTAAAGCCTCTAAGCAGTGGCAAAATACTTTACAGGGTCGTGTGCAGTGGTTGAATCATCTGGTTGCAGTCGTATTCTGGTTAAGTGTCGTGCTTGGTCTGTACTGCTTATGGCGAGCGATTCTGCTGCGTGACGCGCGCGCGCTTGCCTTGCTGTTGTTGGTGTGTGCAGGCGTGTTGGCCAATGCGTTTGCGACGGGTGCGTTATCAAAACCGCACTACCGTTATCAAACGCGCATCGCTTGGTTACTTGTGATCCCGCCGCTTATTCTGCTGCGACGTAAGGAGACCCGTGAGGCCTCCTAGGAGCGTCTCAGTCTGCGCTGATGCGCAGCCTGAGTGGTTGACTTGCCGTCGCGTTACTCTGACTTGATATTGCCAGCTTTAATCACAGCAGCCCATTTAGCGATTTCTTTGTCAACAAATGCTGCGAGCGCTTCAGGGGTGCTGCCTTCGACCTCGATCCCTACTTTTAGTAGCTTGTCTTTCAGGTCTGGGTCGAGTAGTACTGCATTGATATCCGCATTGAGCTTTTTAATGATTGCGGTTGGGGTCCCTGTTGGTGCAAAAAACCCATATACAGCGACTGATTCAAACCCTGGATAGCCCGATTCTGCAATGGTCGGTAAGTCTGGCACTAACGAAGAGCGTGTGGCGGTGGTGATCGCAAGCGCCCGCACCCTACCGTCTTTTAGCATTGGCATGTAGGGTGGCAGCGTGTCGAGTGCCATCGTGACACGACCTGAAATCAAGTCGGGCATCAACAGAGAAGTGCCTTTGTATGGCACGTGCAGAACATCAATGCCCGCAGCGATCTTAAACATCTCGCACGTTAGATGGATGAGGCCACCAGTACCCGAGGACCCACAAGTTAATTTGCCTGGATTGGCTTTTGCGTACGCCACCAACTCTTGCAGATTCTTTGCTGGAACATCATTACCGATCACCACGATGTTGCTCAAGGAACCCGCGCTTGAAATCGGCATGAGGTCTTTCTTGAAGCTGTAGCCTGGATCTTTGTGATAAGTCACAGAGATTGAGTGCGATCCAATCGACCCCATCAGGATGGTGTAACCATCAGGGGGCGCCTTGGCCACCGTTGCCGCACCAATATTCGCGCCAGCGCCGGGCCTGTTCTCAATGATCACGGATTGGCCAATACGCACCGCGAGTTTTTCAGTGATCGCGCGCGTTAGGATGTCGGTTGCGCCGCCTGCAGGGAAGGGCACCACAACTTTAATTGGCTTGTTGGGGTAGGCGTCTTGCGCCCGCACTGGGTTGAACGCCGAGCACGCGAGCGTGAGACTAAGACCGAGTAATGCAAAAAGACGACGTGGATGACTCATGTCAGTTCCTTCAATGATGATGACTCAGGTGACAAGCAAATATCATGCCTGCGCCTCAGTCGTTTTGGGGCACGATGGGTGCGTCATTCTTGCTTAATATTTGCTTTCTTGATCAGCGCACCGTACATCCCGAGCTCTTTTTTAATCAAAGCCGCAAAGGCTTCAGGTGTGCTGCCCACGAGGTCATTGCCGCCTTTCACTTGAAGGTGTTGGATGACGTCGGGATCTTTCAACGCCTGGGCAACCGCCTCTTGAAGTTTTTTGACAATTGCGGGATCCGTCTTGGCGGGCGCCAGTAGACTGATAAATTGCGTCACATCAAAATCTTTGAATCCCAATTCTGCCATCGTCGGGACATCGGGTAGCGAGCTCGCACGTGTGGGACCAGACACAGCAAAGGCACGCACTCGTTTTTCCGCAATGAGAGGTGTTGACGTCGAGACGGTGTCGAACGTAAAGGAGAGCTGTCCCCCCAATAAGTCGACCAGTGCGGGAGCGCTGCCTTTGTAAGGAATGTGGTTGAACTGCGCGCCGCTTAGCAAGCCGAACATTTCGCCAGCTAAGTGACCGCCGCCTCCGATGCCAGTTGAGCCATAACTCAGTTTGCCGGGTTGGGCTTTGCCTTGTGCAACGAGCTCCTGAATACTTTTAATGGTCGAGGAAGCGGGAACGATCAACACATACTGAAACGACGTCAGTTGACTGATCGGCTGCAAATCCTTGATCGAGTCATACGGCACTTTGCTATAGAGAACGGGATTGATCACGATCGGGCCGCTTGCCGGAGCAATCAAGGTGTAGCCATCCGGTGCAGATTTGGCCACGATGTCTGTACCAATCATGCCGTTTGCGCCGCCGCGATTTTCAACGACGACTGCAACGCCAAGTATCTCTGACATCTTCTTTGAAACGACCCGTACCGTGATGTCCGCATTGCCGCCGGCAGGATACGGGACGATGACCTTGATGGGTTTGTTTGGATAGGGTTGCGCGACAGTCGGGCCTGCTACACCCAGGAGGAGCGCGAGAGCGAGGAGTGCGGATTTCATAGGGTTTCTGTGAGCTTAGTGATGGAATCAGCCTATATTATCTGAAGAATCTCTTCAAATCAGGCGGGGACTTTAATGACGGATGTTGCGCGTAATGTGCTGGGGACTGAGTTAGTTGCTTGTTCCTACGACCCTCTGACGGGGTATTTTCGGGATGGTTGTTGTCATACGGACATGCATGATCTCGGTAGTCATGTCGTGTGTGCCATGGTGACAGATGAGTTTTTGGAGTTTTCACGCAGCCGCGGTAATGACTTATCGACGCCCCGACCGGAGTACCGTTTTGCGGGCTTACAGGACGGTGATCGCTGGTGCTTATGTGCGCTGCGCTGGAAAGAGGCGCTTGCGGCGGGCGTTGCGCCTGCCGTGATACTTGAGTGCACGCACGCACGCGCGCTGGAATTTGTGACGCTCGAGCAGTTACAGGAATACGCCTTCACCGGTTAGTGCTTGGTCTCGAACTACCACGTAATCGGTTGTCCAGCGTAGTCGACAAAGTGTGCGCCACTGAGTGGCTCCAACGCGTCGATGCTCTTGAGTAG
>CAIUZV010000418.1 GCA_903903735.1 uncultured beta proteobacterium
CCATTAAGCACCATCTCCGCGAGTTGAGGTGGACTGCCCTCTGCAAGCGAGAGATGTACTTTAGGAAAATGGCGTCGAAAATCCGGAATGATTTTGGGCAAGACGTAGCGCGCCTGAGTATGCGTGCAAGCAATGACAAGACTACCTTCATCGCGCCGAGCGTATTCATCGCTCACTTTTTTGAGGTTGTCGATCTCGCACATAATGCGTTCAACCACCACGGCCACTGAGCGACCAGGCTTGGTCAGGCCTTTAATACGCTTGCCGTGGCGCTCAAAAATCTGTACGCCGAGCTCATCCTCGAATTCGAGAATTGCTTTGGACACTCCCGGCTGGGACGTAAACAGCGAGCGAGCGGCCTCAGTCAGATTAAAGTCACGCCGAATGGTTTCGCGGATAAAACGAAATTGCTGCAAATTCATGTGGTCTCTCCCTTAACCACGATTATAAGTAATAAAGAAAATATTCTACATAACAAATTCGTATAAACTTAAATCCTGAAATTCTTAGCATCGACCTCATATAGATTCATACGCATAGGCGTTCAACATGCGTGATAATTCACGCAGAGAATGTTTCCCTACTTTTCACCTTCACACAGGTTTGCCACATGGAATTCAGCACCCACGCATCGGTTTCACCCCATCAATACAAAACAGCTGCGCTCGCAGTCGGGGTTTTTAAGGATGGCATCTTAAGCGTCGCCGCAGACGCGATTGACCGCGCCAGCCAAGGGGCCATTAAAGCCGTCGTCAAAGCTGAGTTCACAGGCAATACGGGCGCCACACTGGTCTTGCGAGATTTAAAAGGCGTCACCGCCTTACGTGTCGTATTGGTCGGACTAGGCAAACAGAGTGAGTACAGCGCAAAAACACACGCAACGGCCGAGCAAGCCTTCGCAGCGTATTGCGTGCAAGCGCGGTTGACCGAAGCAACATCAAGCTTAGCGGCCATCCCTTACGCACAGAGCGATGCGCGCGCGCGTGGGCGCACCGCAGCAAGCGCCGTCGGTGCAAGCCTCTACCACTTTGATGCGACCTTCGGCAAGCCTGACCTCGAGGCGAGGCCGAAACTGAAAAAATTCATCGCATTAGTGGACAAGTCGGATCAAGCCGCGACGAATCAAGGCCTTGCCGAAGGCGCCGCACTTGCCGAGGGGATGTCACTCGCGCGTACGCTCGGCAACTTGCCTGGCAACATCTGCACACCGACCTATCTTGGCGAAGCCGCTAAGAAACTAGGCCGCGAGTTCAAAAGTATCAAAGTGACCGTACTCGAGCCCAAACAAATTGAAAAACTTGGCATGGGTTCCTTTTTGTCAGTGGCACGTGGTTCGTCGCAACCTGCTCGCTTCATCGTCATGCACTATCAAGGGAAGCCCGGCGCACGCGCCTCGAGCAAGACAGCCAGTAAAGCCGCCAACAAAGGACCGATTGTCCTAATTGGCAAAGGCATCACGTTTGACTCGGGTGGAATTTCGATCAAACCCGCCGCAACCATGGACGAGATGAAGTTCGACATGTGCGGCGCGGCAAGTGTGTTGGGCACCATGCGTGCCATCGCCGAAATCGGCCTGCCTGGGGAAGTGATTGCCCTCATCCCCACATGTGAAAATATGCCGAGCGGCACGGCAAACAAGCCAGGCGATGTGGTCACTAGCATGTCTGGCCAAACGATTGAGATCCTCAATACCGATGCTGAAGGCCGTCTGATTCTTTGCGACGCACTCACGTATGCTGAACGCTTCAAACCTTCCGCCGTCATTGACATCGCGACCTTGACGGGCGCTTGCGTGGTCGCCCTGGGTAAAGTGAATTCAGGCCTATTCTCGACCAACGATGCGCTTGCCGAGGCGCTCTTGGTAGCCGGTAAGCAAGCGCAGGATCCCGCTTGGCGCATGCCACTGGATGATGCGTATCAGGCACAGCTGAAATCAAACTTCGCTGACATGGCGAATATTGGCGGTCAACCTGGTGGGGCAGTGACGGCGGCGTGTTTCCTGTCCCGCTTCGCAAAAGCCTACCCATGGGCGCATCTGGATATTGCAGGAACCGCGTGGCATGGTGGCGCTGCCAAAGGTGCAACCGGACGTCCAGTCGGCATGCTGTTCCAGTACCTCTTGAACCAGGCCTGACGCACAAGATGGCACGCATCGACTTCGCCTTTGGTGCGACCGAACGCGTCACGCAGGCTTGTCAAACAAGTCTGCGGCAGTACCTTGCAGGACAACCGCTAATTGTCTATTGCACAGACGCGGGGCGACTGAAGGCGTTCGATCAAAAGTTATGGGCCGTCGATGAAGCCGCCTTTGTGCCGCACGTGGCGGCCGATGATCCTGAGGCGGCAGACACACCCATTTGGCTGGTTTCTAGTGATCTACCTGGCGCCTTAGCCCGCGCACCAGCTAAGGCATGGCTGTTGAATCTGGATGACGACTGCCCACCCGGTATCGACAACGTCACTCGGATACTGGAAATTGTCTCGGACGACGACGCGGATAAAGCCGCGGCTCGCGAACGCTGGCGTCTGTATCAGGCCGCCGGACACGACGTGAAATCTTTCCGCTTGTCAGCTGTTTAATACGAAATAACCTATAAAATCAAAGGGATCTAGCCTTTCAGGGAACTGTCAGGTATGCTTTCGGTCATAGATACAAGACGATTACTTTGTTCTTGCCTCATTTTTAGTAAAAGGAGCACTACATGAGCGACTATC
>CAIUZV010000419.1 GCA_903903735.1 uncultured beta proteobacterium
TCTACACAGGTCTGGATTTACGCAAGAACTACTGAGAACAGGTTTGAAGACATTTAGCTCGCGCGAGATCGATCGTTGCAAGCCTTTGCTGTTTGTCTTCGGCTTGTATCCCTTGCTGCGCTGGGTCTGGCTCGGTGTGCATAATGACTTAACGGCAAACCCCACTGAATTTCTCACCCGGTCTTCCGGGACGTGGACCTTGGTGTGTTTGTTGTTGACGCTCGCTATTTCTCCGCTCCGACAAGCGATTAAACAACCTGCTTTCGTGCGTTTACGCCGCATGTGTGGCTTGTTTACCTTCTTCTATGCTGTATTGCATGCCCTCTCTTGGGCGTGGTGGGATCAAGGCTTTGTGGTCGACGATATGCTTGTGGATATATGGAAGCGGCCGTTCATTCTGGTGGGTGTCGCCGCTTTTTTCACCATGAGTCTACTCGCCGTGACGTCCACGCAAGGGTGGATGCGTCGCTTGGGTAGCAAGTGGCAGCGTTTGCACCAAGCGATTTATTTGATTGGTGGCTTGGCAATCTTGCACTATTGGTGGCATAAAGCGGGTAAGAACGATCTACAGACCGTCATGATTTACGCAGCGGTGCTTGCTGCCTTATTACTCTGGCGGATTGTGCGGTGGCGTATTACTCAATCGCGCGCCCGCGCTTAAAGGCCGGAGCCGGAAGTGGGCAAGGCCTGTAGGCGTGCTGCGGTTTCTGCGTCGGGTTTGCCGGTCACCAAGGCGGGGCGATAGTGGGCCTGAAAGGCCGCGATCACAGCTAGCGTTTTTTGATCAAAGTAGCCGTTCTCGGGGACTGCGTAACCGACGCGTTTGAGTTGTTGTTGGAACCAGCCCGCGTCAGGTGGCCCCTTGCGCACAAATTCAGCTTGGTATTTGGCAGCGAGCGCTTCATCGAACCAGCGACCCACACCGAGTTGTGCAAGTTTTTTCCATGGAAAAGATGGACCGGGATCCACTTTTCTACCGGGTGCCACGTCGCTGTGCCCCACAATATTTTCTGGCAAGATGCCGTGGCGTTTGGCGATATCGCTTGTGAGCGCAGCAACGACAGCGATCTGCGCGTCAGGGTAGGGCTGGCCGTTCTCTCCCTTGGCATTGGGTTGCCAACCCGGATGGACGATCTCGATGCCAATGGAGCGTTGATTGACAAAGGTGCGTCCGTACCAGCTGCTTTCTCCGGCATGCCACGCGTTACGGTCTTCGTTCACTAGTCGATAGACGACGGGTTTGGCGTCATCGGACACAACGTAATGCGCGCTGACGTCACGATTGGTGAGCGTCATGAGTGCGCTGAGCTTTGTCGAGGCGGTGTAGTGCAGCACGATGATATCGACACGGCTATTTTGCCCCCGTGACTTCATAGTTTCATCAATGCTGTACGGCCCGCCTGCTTGCTGGGACGCACAGCCTGCCAAGATGCTGAGTACGGCAACCAAGATCAGCCGTAATCTAAGACGTTGCGTCAATACTGCAATCATGCCGCAGCCTGAAACAGAAAGAGAGTGGGGAATTTATCGAGCGGCGGGACCGACTGGTTTTTCCATTGCGTGACGTTTAAGGTGCGGACCCACTCATCGGGAGTCGTGAGTGCACGCGCAACGCACAGACGTGTATTGCCTTTTAAGTGCTCAATCAAACTGGTGAGCATGGCTTGGTTGCGATAAGGGGTTTCAATCAGCATCTGCGTCTGACGTTGTTTGGATGAGAAGAGTTCCCACGCTTTGAGTTGTTTGATGCGTTCGACGGCTTCTACAGGCGCATACCCATGAAACGCAAAGCGCTGCCCATCGAGTCCGCTGGCCATGAGTCCAAGCAAAATAGATGAAGGGCCTACCCAGGGCTTAACGGTGACACCCCATTGATGCGCGATGGCGACCGCTCGCGCACCGGGATCTGCCACGGCGGGGCATCCGGCCTCTGAGACTAAGCCGATCGCTCCGCCGCTGCGCAGTGGGGTCAGCCAACCTTGCAATGTGGCGTCGTCTACGCGCGGGGTGAGTTCGTGAATCGTAATGTCTTGCAAAGGATGGGTGAGCGGCGTGAGTTTTAAAAATGCGCGTGCTGTTTTTGCGTTCTCTGCAATGTATGTGCTGAGCTGACCCGCAAGGGCTTGTGCCTCGGGTGGCAGCCAGTCGTTGATGGGCGCCTCACCCAAGCCAACAGGGATGAGGTGCAGTACACCGCGAGAGGCGTTGGTTGTCTGGGGGGGATCGGCAGGCATATGCTTTTATACCTTGGCGTGTTCGAGTGGGTCGAGTCCGACTTCGCAGAGCATGCGTGTCAGTGCAATCAAGGGCAGTCCAATAATGGCTGTGGGGTCGCTGCTATCCATACGTTCCATCAGGGCGATACCTAGACACTCGGCTTTTGCGCTGCCTGCGGTATCGCTCGGTTTGTCGATTTGCACATAGCGTTGGATCGCGCTTGCGGTGAGTGTACGAAAGACACAGGTGGTCGGCACATCCATACTTTTACAGTAGCCCGAGCCCAGTAACACCGTGAGCGCGCTGTGAAACACCACAGTTTGGCCTGAAAGCCTGGCGAGTTGCTGCTCCGCAGCGCTGAGGCTTCCGGGCTTGCCGATAATCTGACCCGCAAGCGATGCGGCTTGATCGGCTCCGATCACAATCGCTTCAGGATGCTGCTGCGCGACGGTCCGTGCCTTCAGGACCGACAAGCGCAAGGCGAGTGCCGCGACCGTTTCACCTGCTTTGGGTGACTCGTCGACTTCTGGAGAAATACAGGAAAAAGGAATTTTTAGTCTTGACAGCAATTCTCGCCGATAAACAGAGCTTGAGGCGAGGATAAGAGGAGGGGCCACAGTGGATTTTCGTGAAGGTGGAAATTGACGATCTAGGCACAAACACGCTATTATCTCTTGCTTTGCTGCTTTTTTGCTGCGGGGCTTGCATGTCTGTTGATCCGGTGTTCCGGCTGTCCGTGCCACCGGTTGTGGATGCGTTTGATTTTGCACGCCGTGGGCAGGTCGTCAGCGGTGCGTTTAGTATCCATCGTCTGCAGCGCTTGCTTGAAGGCTTGCTTGAGCAGCCGATAGGCGAAGCCACTGAGCTGTCTGTGGCCCCTGCATTGCCCGGAGTGGTGCGCTATGCCATCCAGGGTCGGGTCACCAAAGACGACGCCTCGCAGCTAGTCGTGCAGGTTCAGGCAAGTTTAGTACTGGAGTGTCAGCGTTGTTTAGGCCCGCTGATTCTTCCGATAGATCGCACAACAGTGTTTGAACTGGTGCGGCGCGAGTCAGATCTCTCGGACGATGAGCCCGATGAAGACGATCTCGATGCCCCAGAGCAAATTGTTGGTTCGCCCAAGTTTGACTTGTGTGAATTGCTAGAAGATGAACTGATTTTAGAAGTGCCCTACGTGCCGCGCCACGATCAGTGTCCGGAAACGGCGGAGTTAGATGCGCAAGCAGATGAAATCGCCAGTAGGCAAGAGCCTCCATCACCCTTTGCGGTGCTGGGTCAGCTTAAAAAAAGTAAGTAGTTGTTATTAAGATGGTTGGCGTACAATTCGTCGATCCACAGGAGTTGTCATGGCTGTTCAGCAAAACAAAAAATCCCCGTCCAAGCGCGGTATGCATCGTTCGCACGACTTTTTGGTCAATCCGTCAACGGCTGTAGAGCCCACAACGGGTGAGCAACATCTGCGTCACCACATTAGCCCAACAGGCTTTTATCGTGGCCGCAAAGTTCTCAAGACCAAGACTGACGAATAATCGCGGTTGACGGGCTTATCTCGTCCAAGCGCGCTGCGTCGCACTGACAAGTGGCTTCCGTAATTCGCATCGCGATTGATTGCATGGGCGGTGACGCGGGTATCCCCGTCACAGTGCCCGCGGCGTTCGCTTTCGCGCAACGCTTTCCCGACACACAGTTGCTGCTCGTGGGCTTGCCCCATGAGCTCGCTCTTGCCGTGGACGCTGCAAAAAAAGATTTCCCCAACCTTGCTGCCGCAAGATTTCCCATTATTGCCGCCTCTGAGGTCGTGACGATGGGCGACTCAGTTGAAGTCGCCTTGCGTCGTAAAAAAGACTCTTCAATGCGGGTCGCGGCCCAAACCGTCAAAGACGGCTTGGCCGATGCATGTGTCTCTGCAGGCAATACGGGTGCGTGGATGGCGATCTCGCGCTACGTACTCAAAACACTTGATGGCATTGATCGGCCAGCCATTGCAACGGCCCTGCCCAACCAGCAGGGCGGTACAACGACCATGTTAGATCTTGGTGCAAACGTTGACTGCACGGCCGAACACTTATTACAGTTTGCCCTGATGGGCTCCGCGTTGGCGCAAGTCGCTATTGACGGGCGCTCGCCGTCGGTTGGGTTGCTTAATATTGGCGAAGAGCTGATTAAGGGTAATGAAGTCGTCAAACAGGCTGCCGATTTATTGCGCCAAAGCACCTTGAATTTCTACGGAAACGTGGAAGGTGACGATATTTACAAA
>CAIUZV010000420.1 GCA_903903735.1 uncultured beta proteobacterium
AAAGAGTCCCAGAGGCGCTTGCCGTTAACACGCAAGGTGGTTGATGATTTCTCGGCGACAGCAGACATAGTAAGACTCCAATAGTGTTTATCTTTGGGGACAGGTAATATGGTGGCAACAGTATGCCTGAAATCGCTTCCCTGACCGAGTGAATTCAGCGAAATAAACCGATATGTTAAAGGCCCTGATACATGAAACTCGATGCGATCTCGCACCGCGACCGTAACACCAAAATTGTAGCCACTCTTGGGCCTGCCAGCAGCGAACCAGCAATGATTCGAAATCTGTTCGACGCCGGTGTCGACGTGTTTCGGTTGAACTTCAGCCACGGTACCCACGCGGATCACCAGGCACGCTACGACGCGATTCGCCAGATCGAGGCCGATGTGGGCCGCCCCGTCGGAATTTTGATGGACTTACAAGGACCAAAACTGCGTCTAGGTAAGATTGTCGACGGAAAGCTATCGCTCGCCATCGGGCAGAAACTGCGCCTAGACTTGGACCCCACACCTGGCACGTTAAGTCGTGTGCCCTTGCTGCACCCCGAAATTTTTGCGGCGATTAAGGTGGGCGACGATTTGTTGATTGATGATGGAAAAGTGCGTTTGCGTGTGCTGGCGTGCAGCCCCACGTTTGCAGACGTGGAGGCCTTGAATGCGGGTGTGATCTCCGATCGGAAGGGTGTGAATGTGCCGGGTGCCATTCTGCCCTTGTCGGCCTTGACCACCAAGGATAGAGAGGATCTTGATTTTGGGTTGAGTATCGGGGTGGATTGGATTGCCTTGTCCTTCGTTCAACGCCCCGAAGATATTGCGGAGCTCAAAGCGATTGTTGGTAATCGTGCCTGGGTGATGGCAAAACTTGAGAAACCGTCGGCGATTGATTCACTTGAGGCCATCGTTGCTGCGGCAGATGGTGTCATGGTGGCCAGGGGAGATCTGGGGGTTGAATTGCCGCCCGAGGACGTGCCAGTCATTCAGAAGCGGATTGTGCGGGCCTGTCGGCAGGCCGGAAAACCAGTCATCGTCGCCACACAAATGCTGGAGTCGATGATCACCTCACCGGTGCCGACGCGCGCGGAGGTCAGCGACGTTGCGACGGCTGTCTATGATGGCGTGGATGCCGTGATGTTGTCTGCGGAGTCTGCCTCGGGCTCTTACCCGATTGAGGCCGTCACCATGATGGACCGCATTCTTAAAAGCACTGAAGCAGATCCTCTGCAGCGGATCATGATGGATGCCGTGCATTCGCACAGAAAGAACGACGCGCGTGACGCGATATCGGCCGCGATTCGAACGGTTGCGGAAACCTTGCCTGTTGCGGCGACAGTCGCCTATACCTCGTCAGGTGCGACGACGTTGCGTGTTGCCCACGAGCGTCCACGCGCTCCAATTTTGAGTATGACGCCAGTGGCGGCTGCAGCGCGCAGACTTTCCTTGGTATGGGGGGTTCACTCCATTCAAGCGGCCGACGTAGACAGTACCGAAGAGATCGTCATGCGTGCGACACAGGCCGCAGAAAAACACGGATTCGGTCGACCTGGGCAGGCGTTGTTGATCATCGCCGGAACGCCGTTTGGCGTGCCGGGTTCGACCAACTTGTTGCGCATTGCATGGATTGGTGATGAGCCGGACGCATCCTAAGAGCTAGAGGGGATGACGCGAGTAAGCCCGTGCTATAAAAGCGGAAAATAAGACGACGACAGGTGACATTGATGGCGCACGCAGGGTTGAGGTTCGGAATCTTTTTGGCTCCGTTTCATCGCTTGGGGGACAATCCGACACTCGCGCTTGCTCGCGATTTAGAACTCATCGAATGGCTAGATCATCTCGGCTACGACGAGGCTTGGATCGGCGAGCATCATTCCGCAGGCTGGGAGACGATCGCCTCGCCAGAGATATTTATTGGCGTGGCAGCAGACAGAACCCGCCGGATTATGTTGGGTTCAGGCGTGACAAGCCTGCCTTACCATCATCCATTTCTGGTTGCGCAAAGATTTGTACAACTCGATCACATGACGCGTGGGCGTGTCATGTTGGGCTGCGGTCCTGGAGCCCTCGTATCGGATGCTTACATGATGGGGATTCAGGCGGAGCGCCAGCGTCCCATGATGGATGAGTCGCTGGGTGCGATCATGCGTTTGTTAGCCTGTGAGGAACCGGTCAACTTAAAGACAGACTGGTTCGAACTCAATGATGCACGCTTACATCTTGCGCCGTATACCAAGGGTGGCTTTCCGGTTGCGGTGGCAAGTTCGACCACCCCTTCAGGGGTACTAACGGCTGCGAAGCATGGCGTTGGCTTGATTTCCCTGGGGGCGGGTTTGCCGGGTGGGCCACAGAAGTTGGCTGAACAATGGAGGCTAGGTGAGGCCGAGGCCGCCAAGTTCGGTAAGACCATGCGGCGCGATGAATGGCGCTTGGTGGTCAATATCCACGTGGCCGAAGACGATGAGCAGGCTGTCGCTGAAGTGCGCAAAGGCGAGCGGCTCGAGACCTTAAGTTACTTTAGTGAAACCTTGGGGCGCCCGCCGATGCGCAGCGAGAATCCGTTAGCCGAAGGGCTGAAGGCGGGGACAACCATTGTTGGTTCGCCTGAGACCGTTGCGGCAGGAATAGAGCGTCTTTTATCTTTTACGGATGGTGGCGCTGGCGCTGTGCTGTTCCGCTCGCATGAGTGGGCAACACGTGAGCAGACCTTAAGGAGCTATGAGCTTTTCGCGCGCTGGGTAATGCCGCGGTTTCAGGGGAGTCTGACAACGCTCCAGACCTCGAGACAGTGGGCGAGCGACAATCGCAGCGGTATATTTGGTCCCCAAATGGGGGCTTTGCGCAAGGCGTTCACAGACGCTGGACAGGACGTGCCCGACCATATGCGGCTGAGGCTCCACACCGGCAAATCGCCTCTCGATGAGTAATTTTCAAGCCATCCTCAAGCCCATACGAGAATTAGCTGTTTTTTTTGCCGCCAAATGCTAAATTTTGCGGTCTGATTTTTTAAATGTACTGCAGTCACTTTTTCCACACCGATCAGCGAGGTCAATTATGAATATTCGTTTAGTGTTATCCGCAACGGCTCTTGCCCTTGGATTAACCGTCACGCAGGCTTTTGCCCAGATTGCGTATGGCACGACATTGGGTGACGACAAGTATCAGCCCTCCGTCGGGCAAAGCGGTAAAGATGTGATTTGGGTGCCGACCAACGATGCCGTGGCGGACGCCATGCTCAAGGCTGCGAATGTTGGACCGAATGATCTCGTGTTTGATCTTGGAGCGGGCGATGGGAAGATCGCGATTGCCGCCGCAAAAAATTATGGTGCACGCGCGGTAGGTATTGAATACAACAAAGATATGGCAGCGCTTGCAACGCGTAATGCGGAGCGTGCTGGTGTCTCAGACAAAGTAAAAATCATCCACGGCGACATTTTTGTGGAAGACTTCTCAAAGGCGAATGTGCTGACGATGTATCTGTTGCCGGACCTCAATTTGAAACTACGTCCGACGATTCTTAAGATGGCACCTGGTACGCGCGTCGCGACGAACTCCTTCAATATGGGCGACTGGGAACCTGATCAGGTGATTGGCACGGGCTACACCCAGGGTTACTTTTGGGTGGTTCCCGGCAATGCAGCGGGCAAATGGACAATCAAGGGCATCGATGGTGGTCAGGGCGACGTTCTTGAGTTAACGCAGCGTTATCAAAAAGTGGGCGGTACGCTCACGATCAAGGGCAAGTCACAGCCTATTCTCGGCGGAGCTCTAACGGGTAATCGTCTGAAATTCAGTTTCATTGACCCGAGTGGTCAGACACGTATTTTTGATGTCGAAATCAAGGGCAACGCCTTAACAGGCAATGTGCTCGAGAATTCGCCCCTGTACGAAGTTTCGGGTAGCCGTAGTTAACAAGAAAAGTTTGATCCCTTATGAACGCGCCTGCAAACAATAACGAACCTTCAAAAAGACTATCACCTTTCAGTGCGATCGCAATTATTGTTGGCATTGTTATTGGTGCAGGTATCTTCAAAACCCCCTCCATGGTGGCGGGGGTACCGGGGGACGCGGGGTGGCTGCTCGTAGCGTGGTTGGCGGGCGGGCTTATTTCGCTGGCTGGGGCGCTCTGCTATGCAGAGCTTGCAACGACCTATCCGCATGCAGGGGGCGACTATCATTTTCTAGCGCGCGCCTTTGGTAAGCCGATATCGTTTCTTTACGCGTGGGCCAAGGCAATGGTCATCAACACGGGATCAATTGCTTTATTAGCCTTTGTGTTTGGCGACTACATGAGTAAGGCACTCAACCTTGGGCCTTACTCGACCGCGATTTGGGCAATCGGTGTCGTGCTTGTTTTGACAATCGTGAACTTGATCGGTATTTCTGCCGCGTCTTGGGTGCAGACTCTGCTGACGCTGACCGAAGTGTTTGGATTGATTCTAGTGGCAGTGGCTGGGTTTTATGTTGCAAGTGATGCGCCCGCATCGCCTGCTTATTTTTCATCAACGCCAAGTCTCGGAATGTTTGGCTTGGCGATGGTGTTCGTGCTGCTGACGTACGGCGGCTGGAATGAAGCGGCTTACATTTCTGCTGAGGTACACGGCGGGCGCAGAGCGATCGTCCCGGTGATTGTCATCAGTATTTTCGTGTTGACGATTATTTATGTGTTGGTGAACTTCGCTTTGCTTTCAGGTTTGGGCTTGAAGGGATTGGCTAGTAGTAACGCGGTAGCCGCTGATTTGATGGGACGGGCGTTTGGCCCAGCGGGTGAACGTGTGCTCGGCGTGTTTGTTGCAACGGCCGCTCTAACCAGCATCAATGCAACCATGATTGTGGGTGCACGTACGAATTACGCGTTAGGCAAAGATTGGCCCGCGTTGTCATTCATGGGGCATTGGGAGGGTGGTCGAGGCTCCCCGACGCGCGCCTTATGGGTTCAGTCCGCCATTAGCCTCGTGCTGGTCATTTTTGGCTTGTGGCAGACCGATGGTTTTGGTGCAATGGTGGAATTCACGGCACCTGTCTTTTGGTTTTTCTTGTTTTTGGTGGGTGTCTCCCTGTTCGTCATGCGGGTGAAAGATCCATCGGCTGATCGTCCCTTCAAGGTGCCGCTCTATCCGTTCACTCCCATTTTGTTTTGCCTGACTTGCGCCTATTTGACCTACTCGAGCATTACCTATGCTGCGAGTAAAAATGCGGTGGATGTGTCTTTATGGGTCATGGCGCTTGGTATCGTGGCGCTGCTACTCATGCAACTGCGCAAAAAAATCTGAAGCCTTAGTGCTTCAGACCAAGTACGGCGAGGGCTTCGCCGTACGTGACGGCGTCTTCGCATAAAAAAGCGACGACATCACCGTTGTCCATGTTTTCAAGAATCTGTACGATTTCTTCGGTGACATCCGTTCCTCTTGCGATTCCAGCAACGTGGATTTGTGCATCGCTTTCAAAGATTGGTTGCGGGATGATTTTTTCGACCACGTGAATGTCAATTTTTGAAATGACGATGTAAGCCTGCACGCGCAGGTCTTCGATCGTGATGCTAAGCACGAGCCCGCCCTCAATTGTTTCTTGAACACTGCTTTGGATCATGAGGTCCATATCAATTCACCTTTTGGATCGTTACTTTTTCTTCTAGGGCATTCAGGAGCGCACTGAGTAATTGATTGAGCTCCGCGCACATTAACGTCATGTCGCTGTCAAACTTTTCGGCCTCATGATCGATGGCAGACTGTTCTGTTTCGTCTAGGACATCCTGCGGCGCCACTCTCTTGATGTCTAGATTTTCAGTTAGCACGAAGGACACGCGATCATTCCAGGTAAGCGCTAGGCGTGTGCATTGCTTGCCGTTCCTAATGTGTTTGTCGATGTCTTCGGAGTCGAGCACATGTTTGACATATCGAATGGCTGCCGCCTTATCCCCGCCCGCGCGAAATTCGGCGTCTTGATCAATCGTGAAATGACTGGGAGGAGCGCTTGTCGAGATCCAAGCGGTCATGGCAACTGCCGGGCTAATCGTCACTTGTATAGGCTCGAGGGGGAATGGGTAAATAGCCTTGCCTAATGCAGAGATGACCTCTTCTGCTTTCGATGTGGAGGCGGTGTCGATCGCAAGCCAGTGGTTGATCGGGTCAATCCATACCCGTGTATCACGGATGAGGCTAAAGGCGCGCGGGAGAAGGGCGCTTGTGACTTCCTCTTTGAGATCACGGCGCTGTTTACGCCCCGGCTTAAACCCTTGTTGCTCCTCTAAGTCTTGCGCGCGAGCTTTAACAAATTGGTTGATGACGGATGCGGGGAGTAGTTTTTTTTCCGAGCGAAACGCGCAAATGATTTGTTTGCCAAGAGGGTATGCCAAGCGCTGGTCTTGCTCGCGCACCGCGACCCAACCGACCGAGCTTGCTGCGTTAGCGTCCGCCTGGGCGAACCGTTCTGTATTTAAAAAGTCTTCGATCTGATCGAAGGTCCAAGCCCACTCATGCGAGAGGCGAAAAAGCTTTAGATTTTTGAACCACATAGCAGATCCGACAAAAGAGATCGATTCTAGCTGAGGTCGCAGGTCTTCACCGGTAAGTAGGGCTTATTTATCCCATCATCCCTTGGAAGGTCGTTCTGACAATCATCTCTGTGATTTCTTGATCAGTGAAAGCGCCGCCTTGTTTCAAAAAATCGGCGACCGGATCGCATGAGCGGGCAAAGATTGTGTAGAGCATGACTTCACCAGGTAAATCTGCCGACAGCTCACCGCTCGACTGTGCCTGCTGGATCCACGCGCCTAGTTGCTCGACTAAGCGCCCAAGGCAGTCCATATAAGGCGCGTGGTTCTGTAAGGCAGACTGAATGGTGGAGCGGGTTGAAGGGAGTAGGGGCATGGTGCCTTGCAGATGGGTGCTCACGGACCAACGGACGATCGCCTTAAGCTTGTCGAGCGATGAGTCATCTTCTGGCAGGTTAGCCATCACATCGAGTGCGTGTTCAAGCAGACGCGCCATCGACGCCGCAGCCAACGCCTCTTTTGAGACGAAGTGTTTGTACAGACTTGCCTTAGCGATGCCTACGTTTGCGGCGACCTCATCCATCGTCATCAGATCAAACCCCTTTTGCGACAGCAACTGGTTGACCGTATCGAGAATTGCCGCTTCTCTAAACAGCAGTTGTTGCTGCTTAAACGAGTGTTTTTTGGGGGTAGCGGAGTTGGACGCGAGACTGGTTTGAGCCATGGGATTCCACTTTTGAGGTGCATGTGGACACAATTTTATACTAATTAGTCATTAAATAGACTACTATGTACAAATAATTGAACGTATAGTTACAACTCAACAGTTTCGCTGAGACAAGAATGGCTACTTACCTCGATCCTAAACAAGCGGCGGCAACGCATGCCTATCAGACGGTACTCCCCGAACACGTGGTCCAAGCGCATGGGGATGGCTGGCAACTATGCGGTAGAGGCGTCTTTGTCTGGACGGTCTTCCGCTGTTACTGGGCGAGTCTGTATACCCAGTCCGGTAGGTTTGAAGGCGCGCTACCCGCGATTCTTGATCTGAGCTATTTACGTACGCTGTCAAAAGAGCAGACCATTACGATTTCGATCGATGAGATGCTGCGACTGCATCCCGAGCACTCGGACCGCGGCCAAGCCTGGCGTGACGCGCTTGGACAGATCATTCCGGATGTGAAAGCGGGCGATCGGTTGGTCGGGTATTTTGACCCAGTGCGCGGTGCAAATTTTTATTCGGACCATGCACCACTTGGGGTCATTCAAGAGCCAGCGTTCGCCTCGACATTTCTGTCTATTTGGCTTGACCCAGCCACGCGAGCCAGCACCTTGCGCGCGTCTTTGTTAGGGCAGTCAGAGGCCACGCAGGGTGTAGAGGTGCTGTCTTGAGCCAACGCAGCGTGCCCCCACATGGCGCTCGAATTGCCGTGGTGGGCTCAGGTATCTCCGGACTTGCTGTGGCCTGGTTACTCAAGGATAGCTATCAGGTGAGCCTAATCGAGGCGGGGAGCTATTTTGGCGGTCATTCCAATACGGTGGACGTCACGTTAAATGGCATGACACATCCGGTTGATACAGGGTTTCTCGTGCATAACGACTTAACCTATCCCAATCTCATCGAGCTATTCAGGCACTTGAAGGTCGACGTGCATGCGAGCGATATGTCTTTTGGCGTGTCGATTGCAGAGCCAGATATTGAATGGGCAGGTACTGACTTATCGACGGTATTTGCTCAGCGCCGAAACCTTATTCGGCCCGCGTTTCTCTCAATGTTGCGGGATATTTTGCGTTTCAACAAGAATGCACAGCGCTACCTGACTGAGGCACAATCAAATTCGATCTCTCTCGAACAGCTTCTGGATCGAGAGCGCTTTGGCCAAACAATGCGCGATTGGTATTTGTTGCCGATGGCTGCGGCCATCTGGTCTGCGCCCGTTAAAGACATCCTCGAATTCCCGGCCGCCCACTTTCTGACGTTTTGCTTGAATCACCGCTTGCTGCAGATTCAAGAGCGTCCTCAATGGAAGACGGTTGTGGGTGGCTCGCGCTGTTATGTTCAGAAGTTGGTCGAACAGTTAACTGATGTGCGACTCAATACCCCTGTGCAGCGCGTTGAACGGCTCGCTGATTCTGTATTGCTACATTCCTCGAGAGGGGTCGAGCGTTTTGATGCGGTCGTGTTGGCCTGTCATGCACCGACAAGCTTGGCCTTGCTCGATGATGCCGTCCCCCAAGAAAGAGAGGTACTCCAAGCCTTTCGATATCAAGAGAACAGGGCGGTATTGCACACAGACATTCGTTTGTTGCCGCGCCGAAAGAAAGTATGGTCAGCTTGGAACTATCTTTCCCAAGGGGGTGCGGGCCAGGAGCAGCCCGTCGCGGTTAGTTACCTGCTGAATCAGCTACAGGCCTTGCCATTTACTCAGCCAGTCATCGTGACACTCAATCCACACATCGAACCGCTACCTGACTTGATGTTGAAAGAACTGACCTACGAGCATCCGATTCTCGATGCTGCCGCTGCACGAGCACAAGAGAAACTTCCTTCGATCCAGGGCTTGGATCGTATTTGGTTTTGTGGCGCTTGGGCTGGCTACGGTTTCCACGAGGATGGTTTGAAGTCGGCACTGCGAGTCGTGCGCGACTTTGGGGTAGAGATACCTTGGGGAGCCGTTTATGAGTAGCGCTGCGATTGAGTTATGTGCGGGTCGGGTAATGCACGCTCGATTGAGACCTTTTGTGCATCGCTTTGTGTATCGGGTCTTCTGCTTAAGAGTACGCATTGATCGTTTACCTGAACTGGCTCGCTTTAATAGCTGGCTCTTTGGCGTCGAGAAGCGTCGACCTGTCAGTTTTTTCTCTGCAGACCATGGCGCACGCGATGGATCCGACTTACATCATTGGCTCAGTGCGTTATTGACCAACAGTCAAATAGATTTACGGACTGGAGCGATCTGGCTCCAATGCTTTCCGCGTGTGTTTGGTTATGTTTTCAATCCAGTGAGCTTCTGGTTTGTCCATGACGAAGGCGGTTCACTCCGTGTGCTGGTAGCCGAAGTGAACAATACCTTTGGTCAACGCCATCAGTATGTGCTGATCGCTCCGGGGATGACTGAAATTACTGACACCACCGAACTCAGTTGTGCAAAGGAGTTTCATGTTTCACCGTTCTGTGCAGTGCGCGGTGGCTATCGATTTAGGACGACGAGCACTGCGGGGTTGCATCGGCTAGCGATTGACTACCATGATCCGTTGGAAACGGCAGAACCACTATTGCGAACAGCGATCGTCACGAGAAACGGTCAGTTTTCGACTCGCGCCTTGTTTCGCTATGTGCTGGGTATGCCGATGATGACGCTCGGTGTCATCATGCGTATTCACATACAGGCATTTAAGCTTTGGAGGCAAGGTGCACGCTATCATTCCGTCCCACCTCTACCCGAACGTGAAGTCACGACAAGCGATGCGGGAGGCCAAAAATGAGGCTGAATGATCATCCTGTTGGGGTCTCGCGTCATGCGGTACCGTTCGCTGGACGTATTTTTATACGAATGCTTGAGCGAATCTCGGTTGGGTGTTTGCGCTTAGTGCAGCCTGGTGGTCTTATCCGCAGCTTTGGTCAGCGGATAGAAGAGACGCGAGGAGCCGTACACGTTGCACAATTAGATGTGTATGACTGGCGAGCGGCGACACTTATTTTGCGGCAAGGCGATGTAGGCTTTGCCGAGAGTTTACGGCGCGGGTGGATCGGCTGCGACGATTTAGTCGCGTTGTTTTCGATCGCCATGTTGAATCAACAAGTGGCACAGGCTGTTGACGGACAGTGGTGGGCGTTGTTATTGAAACGCCTTTCGCATTGGGTGTTTAAGGATAACAGTCGCTCTGGTAGTCGTCGTAACATTTTGAGCCATTACGATGTGGGTAACAGTTTCTATCAGCTGTGGCTCGATCCGAGCATGTCGTACTCTTCGGCATTCTTTGCCGGTGATCTGTCGCTTGACCTTGAAGTGGCGCAGAACCAAAAGTACGACCATATCCTGGATCAACTCGGTGCGCAGGCCGGCCAAACCATTTTGGAGATCGGTTGTGGCTGGGGTGGTTTCGCCGAGCGTGCCGCACGCCGTGGCCTGAACGTTGTTGGCATCACCATCTCAGACGCTCAGCTTGAGTACGGGCTTGCGCGGATGGCGCGAGCCGGGCTAGGTTCGATGGTGGAGCTCAGGCTGCAAGATTATCGAGACGTACCGGAACAGTTTGATCACATCGTCTCGATAGAGATGTTCGAAGCGGTCGGCTTGTTGCATTGGCCAAGCTATTTCAAAGTCCTCGCCCGATGTTTGAAGCCCAATGGTAGAGCGGTCATCCAAGCAATTGATATTGCCGAAGAGAAGTTTGACGCCTACCGTCATGGCACAGACTTTATCCAACAGTACATTTTTCCTGGTGGTATGTTGCCCTCTGCCACTCGCTTCGCTCGGGAAAGCAAGGCTGCCGCTTTAGAAGTACGCGCATCGTTCTCCTTTGGATTGGACTACGCAGAGACGCTCAGGCGGTGGGGGATCGCGTTTGATCGCAACACCGCTGCGATCTCTGAGCAAGGATTCGATGCGGCGTTTATACGCATTTGGAAGATGTATCTCGCCTATTGCGAAGTAGGCTTTCGTTATGCTCGTACGGACGTAAAACAATGGGTCTTATCACACGCTTAGCACTATCTGTTATGTGCTCGTTCTTGCTTTGTACAAGCGGGAGTGCATCCGAGCCACCTCCAGGGATTCCTGAGGTGGGAGAAGTTGGTCGCGGGCAGTTTTCTCGCTTTGGCTTCCGCGTCTATGAGGCACGTCTTTGGGCGCCTAGCGGACGTTACGTTCCACACCTGTCGTTTGCGTTGTCGCTGACCTATCAGCGATCGATTGATGGTGCTCGGATTGTTCAGGCTTCGTTGGACGAAATGGCAAAGCTTGGTGTCCCAATCGGTGCGCATCCGCAATGGCGAGATCAGTTAGCCCGTGTGTTGCCCGATGTCGTTCCGGGCGATACGCTCACGGGTGTCTATCAGCCCGGAGAAGGAGCGATCTTTTACCATCAAGGTAAATCAACGGGGCGCATTGATGACAGTCTAGCGCGTGCATTCTTTGCCATTTGGCTGGATCCCCGCACAAGCGAGCCATCCCTGAGGCAGGCGTTGTTAGGTGCTAAGCCGTGAGCCCCTATCGTCTCGCTGCGTATGGGGCTCTCGGGTTACCGCTCGCGATGGCATTGATGCCGATCTATATGATTTCCCCCAAGTACTACGGTGAAAACCTCGGGCTGAATTTAGCCGCCTTGGGAGCAATATTGTTTTGCACTCGGTTGTTGGATACCGCGCAGGATCCATTTTTAGGGCGGGTCGTTGATGCGTTCCAAGCGTCGCGATTTGGTTGGCCTGTGCTGTCGGTATTCGGGAGCATCCTGCTAGCTTTAAGCTTTGTATTGTTGTTTTCACCCCCAGACTGGTCACATCTCGGCTTGATGGTGTGGCTGACCTGCTGCCTCGTTCTTCTGTATGCGGCGCATAGTCTCTTGAGTATTTGCTATGTCACGTGGGGTACGCGGCTCAGCGATGAGCCGCTGATTCGCTCACGTGTCGTCGCCTGGCGGGAAGGGCTTGGATTGTTCGGAGTGATTCTAGCTTCCGTGGTCCCTGTTGTGTTAGTCGAGGAGTATGGGGCAGGACCAGGCTATCGGTTGTTTGCCTACCTGTTTGCAGCGACGTTGTTCATCGGGTTAGCGACGACCCTATTATGGTCACCACGGCCAAAAGAGAAACTGACCGCTCTCACAGCGGGATGGCGTGCAGCGCTTGCGTATCGGCCTGTGAGGCAGGTGTATGGTTTTTATTTACTGAACGCCGTCGCAGTTGCAGTGCCCGCCACACTGGTTCTTTTTTTTATCAGTGATGTTGTACAGCGACCGAAAGATGCTGGTTTATTTTTAGGCACGTATTTTATCGCTGGTCTTCTTGCGTTGCCGCTTTGGGTGGCGTTGGCCGATCGGTACGGAAAGCGTTTGGCGTGGTTGAGCGGCAGTGTGCTCGCCGCGCTAGCATTGTTCGGTGCGAGTATGGTGGGTGAGGGCGATGTCTGGCTATACGGCTTTGTATGTTTGATAGCGGGCGGCGCGCTGGGTGCTGACTTGGCTCTACCTGGGGCGATGTTGGCCGACGCGATCCCAAAAGAGCAGCGGCACAACACCGGTCTATACATAGGTGTTTGGGTGTTACTTGGCAAACTCGCCTTAGCCATTGCAGCTGGCGTGACCTTACCCTTGCTGAGCTGGTTTGATTACCAGCCTGGGAGTCCAGCCACTGCGACACCTCTTGTCGCCTTGTATGTTGGTCTTCCCATTTTTTTAAAAGCGATTGCTGCGGCAGTGCTGCTTCGCTTCCCGGTGCCGGCATCTGTCGGTGACGAACTCTTGAGCAAGGAATAATCGTCATGAAAATTAAAGCTTTCATCGCTTCAATCAGTGCGGCCCTCTTGACGGCGTGTGGCAGTGTTGAAGTTAATCACTACGCGTCTGAAAAACCAGAGTTGGAGTTGTCCACATATTTTAATGGCACGCTCGACGCCTGGGGAATTTTTCAGAAGCGTGACGGAACAGTTGCTCGCCGTTTTCATGTGGTGATCGAGGGCACATGGAAGAGCCCAACTGAGGGCGTACTCGATGAGCGGTTCACCTATTCTGACGGCGAGACTCAGCGTAGAGTCTGGACGCTCAAGCGTCAGCCCGACGGCACCTGGCAAGGAACGGCTGATGATGTAGTGGGAGTCGCGATCGGTAAAGTGGCGGGTAATGCCTTGCATTGGAAATATGTTTTACGTTTGCCTGTTGACGGAAAAGAGTATTTGGTCAATTTCGACGACTGGATGTGGCTACTGGATGAGCAGTCCATGATGAATCGATCAGTGATGTCAAAGTTTGGCGTCGACCTCGGTGAGGTCACGCTGTTTTTCAAGAAGCGGACCTGAGGCGGTTAACAATGAGAAATTTATGGTCGCCGTTGAATCAACCCATTCATGACTGGCGCGAAAAAAGAGTCTGGATCGTCGGCGCATCGAGCGGGATTGGGTTGGCACTTGCGAAAGCTCTTTTAGAGGCGGGTGCCTATGTCACGCTATCAGCTAGACGTGAGGCCGAACTTCGCGAGTTTGCTGCGCAGTATCCCAAGGCATCGGTTGTTGCATTCGATTGCATCGACCCACAGATTTGGCCGTCCGTGCTGGATGCGACTGTGGCCGCGATGGGTCATATCGATCTGGTGATCTTAGGTGCTGCGCGCTACGATCCCACCAATAGCTGGGAGCTCAATGTCGAGCAGGTTGAAAAAAGTTTCGAACTAAACGTCGTGAGTGTGTACCGGGCATTGGCTTGTCTAGTCCCTTACTTTTTAGCGCGTCAGTCTGGTGGCATTGCATGCATCGCGAGTATTTCCGCATACACCGGTTTACCTCGGGCATTGATTTATGGTGCGACGAAGGCAGCTTTGAATAATTTGGTGGAGACGCTCTATTTTGAACTCGCGCCCAAGGGCTTGAACGTCTACTTGATTAATCCAGGGTTCGTTGAAACGCCCATGACGGCTGCAAATGATTTTCGGATGCCAAGTTTGATCTCCGCGCCGCGTGCGGCAGCACATATCGTGTCTGGACTTGAGCGAGGACAGTTTGAGATAAACTTTCCGAAGGGTTTCGCGAGCGCCTTGCGTCTAGTGAGTCGACTCCCTTATCGTCTGCGATTTCCTCTATTACACAAAATGACGGGGTTGTGATGTCTGATTCGATATCTGATCAAACTGAGCGTTTCCAATTGATTGCCCGATGGTTTG
>CAIUZV010000421.1 GCA_903903735.1 uncultured beta proteobacterium
TCGAGCAAATATATTGCCAACGGCATCGATACGGATCGTACAGCCTGCCGCCTTGGCCTGTGCCACAAAAAAGTCTCGCCCCTGCCGATCCAGGTCCGTCAGTGCAAGACGGCACACCCCACCTTTAGGCGTGGCACCAATCTTGGCGAGTTCCATTAAAGAGTCCCAGAGGCGGGTGCCATTTACACGCAACGTGGCTAATGAGTTCTGGGTGGCGACAGACATAGTAAGACTCCAATAGTGTTTATCTTTGGGGGCGGGTATTATGGTGGCAATAGTATGCCTGAAATCACATCTCTGACTGACCGAATTCAGCAAAATAAACCGATACGTTAAAGGCTCGAATACATGAAACTCGATGCGATCTCGCACCGCGACCGTAACACCAAAATTGTAGCCACTCTTGGGCCTGCCAGTAGCGAACCAGCCATGATTCGAAGCCTGTTCGACGCAGGCGTCGATGTGTTTCGGTTGAACTTCAGCCACGGTACGCACGCGGACCACCAGGCACGCTATGACGCGATTCGCCAGATCGAGGCCGATGTGGGTCGCCCCGTCGGAATTTTGATGGACTTGCAAGGACCAAAACTGCGTCTAGGTAAGATTGTCGATGGAAAGCTATCGCTCGCCATCGGGCAGAAACTGCGCCTAGACTTAGACCCCACACCTGGCACGTTAATCCGTGTGCCTTTGCTGCACCCTGAAATTTTTGCAGCGATCAAGCCGGGCGATGACTTGTTGATCGATGATGGGAAAGTGCGTTTGCGTGTGCTGGCGTCTAGTCCTACCTTTGCAGACGTGGAGGCCTTGAACGCGGGTGTGATCTCTGATCGTAAGGGTGTGAATGTGCCCGGTGCCATTCTTCCTCTGTCCGCATTGACCACTAAGGATAGAGAGGATCTTGATTTTGGTTTGAGTATCGGGGTGGATTGGATTGCCTTGTCCTTTGTTCAGCGCCCCGAAGATATTGCGGAGCTTAAAGCGATTGTTGGTAATCGTGCCTGGGTGATGGCCAAACTCGAGAAACCCTCGGCGATCGATTCACTCGAGGCCATCGTTGCAGCCGCAGATGGTGTCATGGTGGCCAGGGGAGATCTGGGGGTTGAGTTACCGCCCGAAGATGTGCCTGTTATTCAGAAGCGGATTGTGCGGGCCTGTCGGCAGGCCGGAAAACCAGTCATCGTCGCCACACAAATGCTGGAGTCGATGATTACTTCACCGGTACCAACGCGTGCAGAAGTCAGCGACGTTGCGACGGCTGTCTATGATGGCGTGGATGCCGTGATGTTGTCTGCGGAGTCTGCCTCGGGTTCGTACCCGATTGAGGCCGTCACCATGATGGACCGCATTCTTAAAAGCACTGAAGCAGATCCGCTGCAGCGGATTATGATGGATGCGGTGCATTCGCACAGAAAGAATGACGCGCGTGACGCGATATCGGCCGCAATTCGAACGGTTGCGGAAACCTTACCGGTTGCTGCCACGGTTGCCTATACCTCGTCAGGTGCGACGACGTTGCGTGTTGCCCACGAGCGACCACGCGCGCCAATTTTGAGTATGACTCCAGTGGCGGCAGCCGCGCGCAGACTTTCCTTGGTGTGGGGGGTTCATTCCATTCAAGCGGCCGACGTAGACAGTACTGAAGAAATCGTGATGCGTGCGACGCAGGCCGCAGAAAAACACGGATTTGGTCGCCCTGGGCAAGCGTTGTTGATCATTGCCGGAACGCCGTTTGGCGTGCCGGGTTCGACCAACTTGTTGCGCATTGCATGGATTGGCGATGAGCCGGACGCCTCCTAAGAGCTAGA
>CAIUZV010000422.1 GCA_903903735.1 uncultured beta proteobacterium
AAAAATCCGTCAAGTACTCCACGCCGAAAATCATCTTTATGCATGTAGTCAGCAATCTGACCGGAAACCAGATTGACGAACTTATCGCCATCAGTCAAATCGTCTACGGCAAGAATGTTGGTGTGTCCGCGACGATTCAAGCCGCGCACGATGTTACTGCCGACAAAACCGGCGGCGCCTGTTACGACAATCATGCGAGTTCTCCTGCGGTCACAATAGAGGTTCCCAACTTACCGACAACGATACCACCCGCCCGATTTGCCCACCGCATGGACTCGGCCCAAGGCACACCCGCCGCGCGCATCACTGCTAAGGTTGCTAACACTGTATCGCCAGCACCCGACACATCAAACACTTCGTGTGCCTGCGCCTCGACATGATCGCTCCCTGCTTCTGTGAAGAGGGTCATGCCCTGCTCAGAGCGCGTCACGAGTAAGGCTTCGAGCTCCAACTGGGCACGAAGCGCTTGTGCACGATCGCTTAGTTCGGACTCTGACTGCCACTGTCCAACCGCCTGCTGCATTTCGCTGCGGTTCGGCGTGACAAGGCTTGCACCACGATAGCGTTGGTAGTGACTGCCCTTCGGATCCACCAAAATCGGCAGGCCTTTCTCACGCGCCATCGCAATTAATTTTTCAACCTGCGCTAGGGCGCCCTTTGCGTAATCTGAGAACACCACCAGGTCATGCTGCGCAAGCAAGGGGGCGACACGATCGGCTAGGGAGTCTAATAAAGCGGGGGTTGGTTTCTCTTCGAAATCGATACGCAACAGCTGTTGCTGACGACCCAACACACGCATTTTGAGTGTGGTGGGGTGATGGGCGTCCATCACCAAATGCGCCTGAACACCCGCCTCCGTCAACAACGTTTTGACGCGTGTTGCCGCTTCATCCTGTCCAACCAAACCCACCAGCGTTACTTGTGCACCTAAGGCTGCCACATTGCGGGCGACGTTCGCAGCCCCTCCGAGTCGGTCCTCGCGTTTGGCAACATGCACGACCGGCACAGGCGCTTCCGGTGAAATACGTTCGACTTCACCAAACCAATAGCGGTCGAGCATGACATCGCCAACCACAAGAACGCGTGCTTTCTCAATCGCTGCTTTGGGAAATGGTTTCATTCAATTTCTTCCAGTCTTCGGGGCTTATAGGTTTCCCAAGCATTGCACCCCGGGCACTGCCAGTAATAACGTCGCGCCTGAAAGCCGCAACTACGACAAACATATCTATCCAACCGTTGCGTGTGGCGATTAATCAAACTGCGCAGCAGCACTAAGTCCGCACCGGGTATGGCGGCTTGCACTGAGGCGCTCACCCCACGGTCTTGTTCGGCTTGCGCGAGTTCGGCCTCTAGGAAACGATCTAGTCCAAGCAAGGAGGGATGACTCTGGAGCGACGCACGCGCGAACGCCCAAGCGGTGGCGGCATTTTGCTGCGCGCGCATTGCGCGAAACACAACATTAAACAAATCTAGAGAGGGATACTGTTGATAATGCGCGTGCAGTACAGCCAAGCCTGCCGCAGCATCACCAGAGTCGGTGTAATGCGCAAGCACGTCCTGTGCAATTAAGCCTGCAAACTCAGGAGACTGCTTAAGAATCGATTCTAAATGCTGTCGCTTGGCAACCCCGTCCTGCAAGGAGCCCGCAATCCCAGCGCGAATCATGGCAACGCGCACAAGGGATGGCGAATTTGGTGCGACCTGTGCCGCCTCAGCCGCCCGAATAGCCTGAGTCAAGGCCTGCTGGGCCGCGTGTACATCCGCAGTAGGTTTAATTGCGAGCGCAGCCTGAGCCAGCTCGCAGTAATAGTGGACCAGTTGCGGCACCGGCTCGTCCACCAATTTACGCAGGCTATCGACTGCATCAATCGCACGCCCCCAGTCATGTTCTGACTCATAAATACGAATCAATGCACGCAACGCCGGCAAGGCAAATGCGGTTTGCTTGAGAACGGCGAAAGCTTCCTCCGCTCGGTCTAGCATCCCTGCTTTTAAGTAGTCTTGAGCGAGCTCATGTTGCGCGTGATCACGTTGAGCAAGCGGCAGATCTGAGCGAAACAATAAGCTCTGATGGACCCGAATCGCACGCTCCATTTCACCGCGTCGTCTAAACAGACTCCCCAACGCGAAATGCAGCTCGGTTGTCTCGGAGTCAAGTTTGGCCACTTCTACGAAGGCGTCAATCGCACGATCCGGCTCTTCATTGAGAAGAAAATTAAGCCCTTTGAAATAAGAGTCAGGCAGGCTGCGCGTCTCAGAGAGCATTTGCTTGATATCAAAGCGCGCAGCCAGCCACCCCAAGCCAAACAGCAACGGCACAAATATCAGCCACCAAGCTTCAAAATCCACGTGTCATCCCTAAAGCAATTACACACACAATGCGCCCACACGCATCAAAGCGGTGACATCGGCATCAACAATTCCGGAGGTGTCTTCGCACCGGTATCGGGATTAACCGCGGCCTGAATGCGCTCGAGCTCTTTACGCAGGCGCGCTAACTCACGCCGACGGCGCAAGGAACCAGGTACGGTGAGCAACAAACCAAATACCGTTCCCAAAACAAAGGTGGTCAGCATCACCACAATCAACGGCACGCCCTGTATGGTCCAATCGCCATAGAAGGTCACACCAACGGGATCCGTGTTTTTAAGCGCAAATAATAGAACGGCTAAAAATACGATCAAACGCAAAGCCCAGACGATATAACGCATGACTGATGCTCCCTATATGCAAAAGAAGATTGTAAGCGTCCTGCCACTCGAGTTCATAAAAAAACCGCCAATTAGGCGGTTTTTCGATTTGCAGCTTCAATTACCGGCTGCTCATCTTCTAAATCAACACGTTCTCGTAACTCTTTACCCGCCTTGAAGTGCGGCACCTGCTTACCAGGCACCAAGACTTGTTCGCCAGACTTGGGGTTACGGCCCACTCGCGGCGCACGCTCGGACAAAGAAAAGCTGCCAAAACCGCGAATCTCGATGCGTTGACCTTCGGCGAGCGCCTGGGTCATTGCATCAAGAACGGTCTTGACCGCGTAATCTGTGTCGCGTGCGGCCAGTTGAGAGTAACGGGCCGCAAGCGCTGCGATGAGCTCTGACTTAGTCACTGAGGTTATTCAGTGTCACGCGCCTGATCGAGCTTGGCCTTGAGCAATGCGCCCAAATTGGTTGTGCCCGACGAAGCACTTGCTTCAGTCATACGCTGCATGGTGTCAGCGGTATCAG
>CAIUZV010000423.1 GCA_903903735.1 uncultured beta proteobacterium
AAGGGTCTTGATGCAATATTGGGCAATCACCACAGCGATGATCTGCTTAAGCGGCCAGATCCCGTAGAACGCCAAAAAGTAAAACAGGGTGGAGTCAACGGCTTCACCCGCGGCAGTCGAGCCGATCGTGCGAACCCAAAGGTACTTACCTTCGGTATAAATCTTTAGTTTTGCCAGCACAAAGGCATTGACGAGGCTGCCGCACCAAAAGGCAATGATGGAGCCCGCAGCGATACGCCAGGTATTGCCAAAGACGATCTCTAGGCCTTGTTGCAAATTACTGTTGTGGGCACCTGGTGCAGGCGTCAAATTCACCACGACCAATGACATGAAGGCCGCAAATAGCAAGGCAAAAAATCCACACCACACGGCGCGACGATCGTGGGCGTAGCCATAGACCTCAGTGAGAATATCGCCAAACAAAAACGCGATCGGGAAAAATAGAACTCCCGCACCAAACACGACTGTGCCAAGAATAGGCAATTCAAATTGTGCGGCTTTACCTGGGCCAATCAAATTGGCACAGACGAGAACCGTGACAAAAGCGACCAAAATGAAGTCGTAGTAACGGTACTTGCGTGTTGCGGCAGGAACGGAAGTGCTGGTGCTGGGCTGCATGCTGAAATCTTATCTAAAGTAGATCTCAGATTTTAGCCTGTTACGTACGATGCATCCGCTGTTTTATCCATGCAGGCCATGTGGTTTGATTGACGAGCAACACCCCAAACATTGTGATCAAAATACCAAGCAAAATAAGAGGTGTGAGCGTTTCATCAAACAAAAACCATGCCATCAGTGCCGTACTGGGCGGAACCAAATACATCATGCTACTGACTTTCGTCGCGTCGCCCTTACGCAGCAGAATAAACCAAAGGCTCATCGCACCAATAGAGATCGGGACGATGCCCCACAGCATGGCGCCGATCATTGGTGTGGTCCATTGCACTTCGCGTGTTTCGAACAAGAGCATCATGATGACGCTCAATACCAAACTGATCGAGAATTGAATCACCGAACCCGTTCGTAAATCAAAGGAGGGGCAGTAGCGCTTTTGATACAAGGTGCCAAAGGTGATGGACAGCATGGCCGCAAATGCGAGCAAGGTACTAAGCAGTGATAAGCCATCAAGATGCAGCTTGGCGTACAGCACCAGCGACACGCCGGTTAGCCCCAGCAGCAAGCCGCACCATTGCCGTGGGGTCACCCGCTCGGCCACTAACGATGCAAAGACAGCGGTCAAGATTGGTTGCAGACCGATGATCAGCGCAGCCAGCCCCGCCGGCATCCCTTGTTTGACCGCAGCCCAGACGCCACCAAGATAGCCAAACTGAAACAACGCACCCGCCACAGCGATATGCACGATTTGCCTGCCACGCGGCCATGGCGCTTTGAGCCACAACACAACCGGGATCATGCACAATAAGACGCCGGCAAACCGAATGGCCAGAAACGTCATCGGCTCTGAATAGGGCATACCGTAGCGCGCAATGATGAAGCCCGTGCTCCAGATTACGATAAAGATTGGAGCAAACCACTGAGTAATTGTCATGCCCGACAGTGTAGAACGGTTTGCGTCTGCATGTTACGCTGACGCCACTCTGGATGGCTTATGAATAACAAGATCCCCGCGCCTGCGGAACTGATTGACTCCCGGTACGCCTTTCGGCGGCTAGTGATTGCGTTGTGCGCGATGCTGATGGGCAGCAGTTGCATGTTCGCCGTGGCGGTTGTGCTGCCCGAAGTGCAGGCAGAGTTTGGCGTGAGCCGATCAGAGGCTTCTTTGCCGTACACACTCATGATGATCGGGTTCGGGGTCGGTGGCGTGTATATGGGACGAATCGTCGATCGCTGGGGCGTGACGGTCTCGTTGCTGATTGGGTCAGCAGGCATTTTAATTGGATTCGTATGGGCAGGCATGAGCGAAAGTATTTGGGGATTCGCGCTGGCCCATGGATTATTTTTAGGCTTGCTGGGTACCTCGGCAACCTTCGCACCGCTTGTGGCCGACACATCGCTTTGGTGGAACAGACGACGCGGCATCGCCGTTGCCATATGCGCAAGTGGTAACTACCTTGCTGGTGCGATCTGGCCACACATTGCGCAATGGGGTGTCACAACGTCGGGTTGGCGTCAGACTTATATTGTGATGGGGATTGTTTGTGGCATTGGGATGGCGCTATTTGCATTATTCCTGCGTCGCCGTCCTCCACTCAATCAAGTCAGCGTTCCCTCAAATGGCCGTCCGTCAACTGTTTCGGAAACTCCCTTTGGGTTAACAACAAACAGAGCGCAGACACTTCTGATTGTTGCGGGGCTTGCTTGTTGTGTGGCGATGTCCATGCCACAGGTGCATATCGTCGCCTATTGTGTCGACTTGGGATTTGGCCCCGCTCGTGGGGCAGAGATGCTTTCCTTGATGCTAGCGTGCGGGGTAGTCAGCCGTTTGGTTTCTGGCGTGATTTGCGATCGAATCGGAGGTATCAAGACACTTTTGTTGGGCTCTGCCTTACAAGGCATTGCCTTATTGATGTTCCTGCCATTCGATGGGCTCGTATCCCTTTATTTGATTTCTGCGATGTTTGGTTTGTTTCAAGGCGGAATTGTTCCGTCCTATGCCATCATTATTCGTGAACATTTTCCTGCAGCAGAAACGGGCCGACGGGTAGGCGCCGTCATCATGGCGACGATGTTAGGCATGGCGTTGGGTGGCTGGATGTCGGGCAAAATCTTTGACCTGACCGGTTCTTATCAGGCTGCGGTAATGAATGGAATTTTGTGGAACCTACTCAATCTATCCATCGCAACCTGGCTATTTCTCCGGGTGCGTCGCATGAGTCGCAGCGCTGTAACGACCCCTTAAGTGCTCTGAACTCAACTACGAAAAACGATTGTCCACCACTGAGCGATAGCGTTGTTCGAGCTCATCAGCCGACGCGATGCTGATACCAAGATCTTGTACGAGGCCGTTGTTCAGTCCGTATACCCAACCATGGACGGTGATGGGTTGCCCACGTGCCCATGCGTCTTCAACGCTGGTGGTTTGACAGACGTTGACGACTTGCTCGATCACGTTGAGCTCGCACAGACGATCCATACGTTCTGTACGCTGTACTAGCTTTCCCATGTAAGTGCCATGCTTGTCGTGTACGTCCTTGATGTGGCGAATCCAGTTATCCGCAAGACCCACACGTATGTTTTCAAGGGCAGCCCGCACACCAGCGCACCCATAATGTCCTACAACAATGATGTGTTTGACTTTTAGTTGGTCGATCGCGAATTGAATCACCGACAGCGCATTGAGATCGGTATGAACTACGACGTTCGCGATATTTCGGTGCACAAAGACTTCACCCGGGGCAAGACCCGTAATCTGGTTGGCCGGAACGCGGGAATCGGAACAGCCAATCCATAAGTACTCTGGCGCTTGTTGATTGGCAAGCCGATTAAAGAACTCTGGATCGTTCTTTTTGACGGAGGCGACCCACTCTTTGTTCTGCTCAAAGAGATTGACAAGTTCGTGGGGGTTGTTTGACTTAATCATGAGTGATGCGGCGATAAGGGTTTTCAGACGCACGCGCCGAAACTATTGTTTGGCGCCTGCAAGCGTTAGGATCTCTTGAACCATTGCAAAAGAGTTGGCGTCCAGCAGATTGGTCTCATCGGTTCGGTAGCCACCGTCGGGCATGACGCTGAGGGGTGCTTGAAACTGAACCAGTGCGCTACCCAACACCAGGACATCTTTGCCGCTTGACGTGAGCGTGAAACGAACCAAGTCTTTTGGGTGCTTCGCAAATTCACTATTGACCGCAGAGGCAACGATTTGCTCTCTGAGCACATCGGTTTTATAGCGAACGCAAATCACCTGATCGCCCGCAGGTTGAATATGAAGTTGTTTGGTTGAACACGCACCCATGATCGCATTTTTGACTGTGACGATCGAGCTGGCCGTAAATATCGCTTCAGCTACTCTGGAGGCCTTAGGTGTTGGCGGTGCCGCAGGCTTGTCGGTGCTGCAGGCTGCTAGCGCCATGAGCGCAGTAAAACTAAAGACGAGTTGAAGCGGACGAAGCATAAAGACCTCTAAGGCGAACCAAGCAGATGGACTGAGACAAGAGTTATGCCATCACCTCGCCACCGTTAACATCTAGTGTAATCCCTGTGACGAATGCGGAGTCGTCTGACGCTAAAAATGCGATGGCCGCTGCGACGTCCTGCGGGTCGGCGTGACGTCTGAGCGGTATGGTTTGAAGGAGTTGCGCGCGTTCCTCTGGCGTTTTGCGCGCCTCCCAACGCGCTTTGGTTCTGGCAGTCATGACCAAGCCTGGGCAGACACAATTCACCGTGATTCCCGCTGGCCCGTACTCCATGGCAAGCTGTCGCGTAAGCGCGCTCACCGCTCCCTTTGCTGCGGCATAGTTCGCACCCGTCACCCGGCTGCCGAATTGCCCCGCCTTGGAACCGACATTTACCACTCGGCCACCACCCTGAGCCTTCATCAGGGGTAGCGTATAGCGGCAGGCCCATACGGTGCCCATGATGTTTAAATCGAGCACGCGCGCCCAGTCCTCATCAGACTGCTGTTCAAACACCCCCGGTGTTTGCAGAGAGCCGCCTGCGTTGTTGATCAGAATATCGATGCGGCCCTCGGTATGGTGAACATATGAGATCGCCTGACGAATGGCCTTGCTTTGCGAGGAGTCCATCTCAAGAATATTGAGCGACAGTCCTTGCGCGCGTGCTTCTGTCAGAGCCTCGTCCATCGCTGCCTGATCGCGACTGGTAATCCACACCCGGGCACCTTCACTAGCAAGACGCAAAGCGCTGGCTCGTCCGATCCCCCTGGCGCCACCGTTAATGAAGGCAACGCGATCCGCTAAGCGTTTTGTCATGAATGTTCTCGATTATTTTTTAGAGGCTTTGGCCGCCGTCTACGGCGATGGTTTGGCCTGTGACCCAAGAGGCGAGATCGCTGGATAAGAATGCGGCGACGCGACCGATTTCCTCTGGTGTGCCAAAACGGCCTGAGGGAATGCCGGCCAATATGCGATCGTAGAGCTTAGTGTTTTCGCGCTTGGCCTTGTCCCACGTGCCCCCTTCGAAAAAGATGGACCCCGGCGCAATGCAATTGACGCGAATTTTCTTCGAGGCGTAGGTAAGCGCTTGCGTCTGTGTGTACTCCATCACTGCGGCTTTAATTGCACCGTAGGGTGGTGTGCGCACGCTAGCGCCGAGCCCGGAGATCGAAGAAATGTGGATGATGCTGCCACCCTCTTTCTCTAAAAAAGGAATCGCAGCATGACAGGCGCGCACGAGCGCCATCAGATCGATCTGCACACTCGCGGCCCAGCCCGCTTCGTCATCAGTGCGACCAAAACCCGAGGCATTGTTGATCAATATATCTATGCCACCCAACTGTTGGGCTGTTTGTTCAACCCAGCTTTTGATTGCGGCAGCATCCGCGAGGTCGCAAGTGGTCGCGAGGACTTTGCGGCCGTGCTGCCTGAGATCATGGGCAGCTTGGTCTAAAGGACCCTGGGTGCGCGCACAGATTGATACGTCAGCACCAGCCGAGGCGAGACAGTGTGCGATCGCAAGGCCAATACCTCTACTGCCACCCGCCACAAGAGCACGCTTGCCCGTCAGATCAATTTGCATGACTAATTCCTCGCGCATCGCGCTTCAAAATAGAAAAACCCCCGAAATCATACCGACTCGGGGGTCTTTGTAGGGTATTAAAGTAAGACTTAGCTGGTTGTTACGCCCTTGCTGCGCGTATTTTTGAATTGACCCGCGGCCAGCACACCCACAATCGCTAATACGATGACACCCCAGCGTATGGCGGTCGCAGTGGCGCCTTCGCTATAGAAAAACGGCTTAAGTAACTGTTCGTTAATGACCAT
>CAIUZV010000424.1 GCA_903903735.1 uncultured beta proteobacterium
ATGATTTTCTTGACTTGGTCGTTCTCAACCAATAGTTGGCCTTTCTCGCCGTTCGCGCCTAGTGAGTTACAAACGATTGTGAGGTCACGTACTCCTTTGTCGCGCAACGCAAAAATTAAAGTATTAGGAAAGCGGTGAGCTAGGCCAAAACCTGAAATTGCGACACGCGCACCATCTTGAATATCTGCGATGGCCTCAGTGGCGGTAGAGACAACTTTATTCATGAGAGAGAATCTGTAGGTTGATCAGTTATTTTTTTGATGCTGAGTTACTCAACGAGACGGTAGGTCAAACGCCACTTGGTGTCACGATTCATCCAAACTGGTGGTCCGTCAGAAAAATTGTTACCGCTTGGATCGGCTGTCAGTCGTGAATGCATAAATGCTTTGGCTGTGGCTTCATCTTTGATGCCATACATAGCGAGATAGTGTGGTGAGCCTGGTTCCGGATGCATGAACTCACGCAAACGCTCGTAGCGTGCGCCGCTCTCAAAGCCGTACCCTATTAGTACTTCCGGTACATGAATGTTGTTGTAGAACTTATTAAAGGCATCGACCTCTGCAGGACCAGCCCCGTTCGCTTCAGTCATGCCGACCAGATACATGTAGGGCGATGCTGAAACTTGCAAAGAAGTGGGATTATTTAAAATGTGTTGCCACATCAAACGCCACTTTGCCTTGCGCTGTTGCCAGGCTGCAGGGCCATCGCTATAGACTGGACGTCCACTCGCTGGCCCATCGTTACGCGAGACATACAGCATCGCAGCTTCTTTGCTTTCGATGTCGTAGCAAACCAGGAATCGAGGGCCGCGTGGTCCCCGTGTATCGTCCTGGGCGAGCTCGTAACGACGGCCGCGCAAAAAGCCTGGATTGGCTGCCAGCACTTCTTTGCGGTGAACGTTGTTGTAGAAGTCGTTGAAGGCAGCGACATCAGCTGCGCTTGTGTCGGCCGGAATGTCCATGCCGACCCAGTAGGTGAATAGTGCATCGCTCATGGCAGATCCTCTTGGGCGTTAGGCGAGTGTAAAGACCGGAACGCTTGGGCCGTCTTCGCTTGGCTTGAAGGCAACCTTCACACGTTGTCCGCAACGAATCGCATCTAGGTCGCAGTCGACAATATTCGTCAACATGGTCGGGCCTTCATCGAGCGTCACGTAGGCAATTGCGTAGGGCACTGGGCCCGAGGTTCGGGTGATGCTGTAGCTGTAGATCGTTCCTGAGCCTTTCGCTTCTTTCCATTCGGTCTTGTCGCTAAAGCAGAAGGGACATAGCGCACGCGGATAGTGATGATATTCACCGCAGTCAGCGCATTGTTTGACGAGTAGCTTGCCTTCGGTGGCAGCATTGAAGTAGATCTCGTCACCGTCATTACATTTAGGCGCGGGAATTTTTCTGTCTTGGTAGGGGGTAGTCATCGCGTTATTCTCTTTCCATGATGAGTGTGGCGCTGCCGTGACGTGTGCTCAAGGCACCGCCTGTTCCGTGTGCGAGCGCGAGATCGCAGTTTTTAACTTGTACAAGTGGGTGCGCTTCTCCGCGCAGTTGTCTTACCGCCTCAATAATCTTGGTGATGCCACCGCGGTTAACGGGGTGGTTGTTGCATAGGCCACCA
>CAIUZV010000425.1 GCA_903903735.1 uncultured beta proteobacterium
ACTTAGCTTGCCTCGAAACCCGTATGACTACCGCAATCGGCCGGGTAGAGACCACGCTTCATACTGAAATGACCAAGCTCACCTGGCGTATTGTGACGCTGCTGGCAGTGCTCCTGCCTTCACTGCTTGCCGCAACGGTCTTCGTTACCAAATACGTCAATTAAAAAGCCTAGCTGAAACTGCCAACACTTCGTGTGTCAGCAGTCTCGGCTAGGCCTGGGTGTCTTTCTTAAGCGCTGACGCTTTAAGAATTCTCCACCGCCTTCGCAAGATCCTCAATCACTTTCTTCGCATCGCCAAACACCATCATCGTTTTGTCGAGGTAGAAGAGCTCGTTGTCCAAGCCCGCATAGCCCGAGGCCATTGAACGCTTATTGACGATGATTGTTTTCGCTTTGTAGGCTTCCAAGATCGGCATCCCGGCGATTGGTGATTTCGGATCCGTCTTCGCCGCCGGGTTCACCACGTCGTTTGCACCGAGTACCAAGACCACGTCTGTCTGAGCGAACTCGCTGTTGATGTCCTCCATCTCAAACACCTGATCGTAGGGGACTTCAGCTTCAGCAAGCAGCACGTTCATGTGACCAGGCATACGACCCGCGACCGGGTGGATGGCGTATTTCACAATCACGCCATGCTCGGTGAGTTTCTCGGCCAGTTCTTTCAAGGCGTGCTGTGCACGGGCGACGGCTAAGCCATAACCAGGAACGATGGTGACGGTCTCTGCGTTGGTGAGCAAGAAGGCGGCATCATCTGCACTGCCTGAGCGAACGTTACGTTGCACGCCAGAGCCCGCGGCAGGGCCTGCATCGGCCGCACCACCAAAACCACCCAGGATCACGTTGAAGAACGAACGGTTCATCGCCTTACACATGATGTAAGACAGAATCGCACCCGAAGAACCAACGAGCGAGCCCGCAATAATCAGCATCGGATTGTTGAGGGAGAAGCCAATGCCTGCGGCGGCCCAGCCCGAGTAGCTGTTAAGCATCGACACCACAACTGGCATGTCTGCACCACCAATCGGGATGATGATCAAGACGCCAAGCACAAACGCGATCAAGGTCATGATCACGAATGGTGTCCAGTCCTGCGTCACCATGAACCAGATGCCGCAACCAACCATCGCAAGTGCCATGCCGAGGTTGAACATGTGCTGGCCGGGGAAGACAACAGGCGCGCCTTGGAACAAGCGGAACTTGTATTTGCCCGAGAGCTTACCAAACGCGATCACTGAGCCAGAGAAGGTGATGGCGCCAACAAAGGTACCGATGAACAGCTCCAAGCGGTTGCCGATTGGGATTGGTGCACCTTTCGCTGCAATATTGAACGCGTGCGGTTCAGCCACAATTGCGACCGCGATCGCGACTGCAGCCAGACCAATCATGCTGTGCATGAAGGCCACGAGCTCAGGCATTTTGGTCATTTCAACGCGCTTGGCCATGAGCGTGCCGACCGATCCACCAATCAACAAGCCAAGCACCACCCAACCTAAGCCAATTCCCGCTTGTCCCTCGCGCGCCAAACTGACAATCAGCGCAGCCGTCGTCAGCACAGCAATCACCATACCAGCCATACCAAAGGCATTACCGATACGTGAGGTCGTGGGGTGAGACAAACCTTTGAGCGCCTGGATGAAACATACCGAGGCGACCAGATACAGCATCGTCACAACGTTAATGGAGATCATGCGTGACCTCCAGTACTTGTTGCTTTGTCTGCGGTTTTATCTTTCGGAGCTTTCTTTTTAAACATCTCAAGCATGCGTCGCGTGACTAAGAAACCGCCGAACACGTTGACTGCAGCGAGCGCCACAGCAAACACGCCCATGCCGCGTGCCAGGCCACCTTCAGTGAGCGCAGCTGCCAACATGGCACCCACAATCACGATCGCTGAGATCGCGTTGGTCACGGCCATCAGAGGCGTATGCAGGGCAGGGGTGACGTTCCAGACGACGTGATAGCCGACATAGATTGCCAGTACAAAAATGATGAGGTTCACCAAGGTAGGATCAAGCGCATCCATTATTTTTTCCTTAAATTTGTGCCGCCCTCGCAGACGAGGCAGGCTTGAACAATATCGTCATCGCGCGCAATCGCAAGATTGCCTTCTTTGTCGATGATGAGCTTGAGGAAATCCAATACGTTGCGTGCATACAGAGCAGAGGCATCGGTTGCGATCATGCCGGGCAAGTTGGTCAGACCAACAAGTGTCACGCCGTTTTCCTGCACGACTTGGCCTTTTTGCGACAGTGGGCAATTGCCACCACGCTCAACGGCTAGATCCACAATGACTGAACCCGGCTTCATGGCACGCACCGTCTCGGCTGAAATTAACGTTGGTGCAGGGCGACCAGGAATCAAGGCAGTCGAAATCACGATGTCCGCTTGCTTGCAGCGCTCTGAGACCAAGACGGCCTGTCGTGCCATCCAGCTCGCAGGCATGGGGCGTGCGTAGCCGCCCACGCCTTGCGCGATCTCACGTTCTTCATCAGTTTCAAACGGCACGTCAATAAACTTTGCACCAAGCGATTCAACTTGCTCTTTCGCAGCAGGACGCACATCCGATGCTTCGACGACGGCGCCTAAACGTTTCGCGGTGGCGATCGCTTGCAGACCTGCCACGCCGGTGCCTAAGATCACGACGCGTGCGGCTTTGATCGTGCCGGCTGCCGTCATCATCATGGGGAACATGCGGCCGTAGTAATGAGCGCCAAGCAACACGGCCTTATAACCCGCTAAGTTTGCTTGGGATGACAAGACGTCCAGGCTTTGCGCACGCGTTGTACGCGGGGCGGCTTCGAGTGCAAAAGCAGTGAGACCAGCTTGCGCCATCGCGTCAAGTCCAGCTTCATCAAACGGATCGAGCATGCCAACAATCGCTGTGCCGCGTTGGATTTTTCCAAGTTCTGCATGGTCGGGCGCACGAACCTTTAGAAGCAGCGTAGCCGACAGCGCTTGCGCGGCATCCGTCAGTTGAGCCCCCGCTTGCTCGTAGGCTGCATCGCTAAAGTGGGCGGCAAGTCCCGCATCGTGTTCGACCAGCACCTGGTGGCCGGCGGCGACGTATTTTTTG
>CAIUZV010000426.1 GCA_903903735.1 uncultured beta proteobacterium
AAACGGAGCTTCCATGAGCAACAAAGGGCAACTGCTTCAGGATCCTTTCTTGAATGCCTTACGAAAAGAGCACGTTCCTGTTTCCATTTATTTAGTGAATGGCATCAAACTTCAGGGGCACGTGGAATCATTCGATCAATATGTTGTTTTACTGCGCAACACCGTAACCCAAATGGTTTACAAACACGCTATTTCCACCGTTGTTCCAGCGCGCGCGGTTAATCTCAATACTGAACAGGCTCCCGAGTAAGATTTCAACCTGCTCGGGTTGGCCAGGGCTTATTACATGCGTGCTGTTTTGGTGGGTGTTGATTTTGGCAAGCTTGATTTCGTCTCCAGTCTTGAAGAGTTGGCATTGTTGTCAAAAACGGCAGGTGCCCAGCCGGTTGCCAGCGTAACTGGCAAGAGGTCTTCGCCTGATGCCGCCTTATTTGTTGGATCTGGAAAGGCTGACGAAGTTCTCGACACCATCAATGATGTCGAAGCCGAAGTTGCTATTTTCAACCATGCGCTATCACCAGCGCAGCAGCGTAACCTCGAACGCCATCTCAAGGTTCGTGTTGTCGATCGAACCAGTCTGATTCTTGATATCTTTGCTCAACGAGCCCAGAGCCATGAAGGTAAGGTTCAGGTCGAATTAGCCCAACTTCAGCACCTTGCTACCCGACTGATCCGCGGCTGGACGCACTTAGAGCGTCAAAAGGGGGGTATCGGTTTACGTGGCCCTGGTGAGACGCAGTTGGAAACCGATAGGCGACTGATCGGTGCTCGGGTAAAAGCCTTGCGAGCCAAGCTAGATAAGCTGCAGCGGCAGCGCAATACACAACGCCGATCGCGTGAACGAAATCGCACTTTTTCTGTCTCGCTGGTGGGCTATACCAATGCGGGTAAGTCTACTCTTTTTAACAACATGACCAAGGCGGGCGTTTATGCTGCCGATCAGCTATTTGCGACCCTCGATACCACCTCGCGCCGGATTCATCTTGGCGAATATGGCAATGTTGTTATTTCAGATACGGTTGGGTTTATTCGGGATTTGCCCACGCAATTAGTCGCCGCCTTTCGCGCTACATTGGATGAGACTATTCACGCTGATCTACTGCTGCATGTGGTCGATGCGGCGAGCCCGGTGCGCGATGACCAGATCGAGCAAGTCAACGCCGTATTGCAGGAAATTGGCGCGGATCATGTGCCTCAGGTCTTGGTATGGAACAAGATCGACGTCGCTGGCTTGGAGCCGGCGATTGAGTATGATGAATATGATAAAATTCGCCGTGTTTTTGTTAGTGCCCAGACTGGCGAAGGGATTGATTTGCTTAGGCAGGCAATTGCCAGCTTTGCGCGAGCAGGCGGCGCTGGTCCTGGGTATTTCCCGCCCGACGATTCCAGGCTGAGCGAGCGCAGCGACGAGATAATTCCGTAACTGCACAACAGACAATGGTGCCGACTTCCGTTGGTATCGAATCAGCGTTTCATTCAAGATGAAAAAAAACCTCAACTCGGAACGCCCCAGCAAGCTCGGATCTCTCTTCAAGAAATTCGGTCTC
>CAIUZV010000427.1 GCA_903903735.1 uncultured beta proteobacterium
CATCATTGAGGGGACACCACATGGCACTGCGAATTGACTTGAATTGCGATATGGGCGAGAGCTTCGGCGCCTGGAAAATGGGCAACGACGACGGCATCATGCCTTTCGTCTCCTCTGCCAACATCGCGTGCGGGTTTCATGGTGGGGATCCCGCCACGATGCGCAAGACGGTGGCCTCAGCGCTTAAGCATGGCGTCTCGCTCGGCGCGCACCCTGGCTTGCCAGATCTACAAGGCTTTGGTCGTCGCAACATGGCGATTACTGACCAGGAGGCCTACGACATGATGGTGGTGCAGATCGGCGCACTCGCTGCGGTGGCGGCATCGCAAGGGGCCAAGCTGCGCCACGTCAAAGCACACGGACAACTCTACAACATGGCCGTTAAAGACGAAGGGCTTGCCCGCGCACTTGCGCAAGCCACCTACGATGTCGACAAAAATCTCGTGTTCTTTGTGTTGGCCAGTAGCCCGATGGTTCGCGTCGCCGAGTCCGTGGGCGTTCAAGTCGCCAGCGAAGTGTTCGGCGACAGGAACTACATGCCTGACGGCACCTTGAGTCCCCGCAATAAGCCAGGCGCAATGATCGAAGATGTGCAGGTGTCCATCAAGCAAGTGTTACAAATGGTCAAGACCAGCACCTTGACCGCTAACGATGGAAGCATTGTAAAAGTGCGTGCAGATACGCTTTGCATTCACGGCGACCAACCGGGCGCAGTGACCTTTGCCAAAGCCATTCGTGAAGCGCTGCAGGCCGAAGGGATTGAAGTCGGCGCGCGATAGCAGCACTGACAACCATCGAGACGAGCGCTTACACCAGTACGCGCTCGATCCCACCGTTATTGGCTTTTTTGACATAGTCCTCAAGCCAATCGGGGCCCAATATGTGACGCGCCATCTCGACCACGATGTAGTCGGCTTTCGCGCCGCTATCTGCCTCAAAGCGTGACAACCCTTGCATACACGACGGACAAGACGTCAACATCTTGATGTCCCCGTCAAAGCCATCTTTACGCAAGGTCGCGGTGTTTTTCGCAAGCTCTTCTTCTTTACGAAAGCGAACTTGGGTTGAAATATCGGGACGGGTCACGGCAAGCGTGCCAGACTCGCCACAACAGCGCTCGGTCTTAATCGCACTCTCGCCGACCAACGAACGAACTGTCTTCATTGGATCTTGCAATTTCATCGGGGTATGACAAGGATCGTGATACATGTATCGCGTGCCCTGAACACCCTCTAACTTGATGCCTTTTTCAAGAAGATATTCGTGGATGTCGATCAAGCGACAACCAGGAAAGATCTTTTCAAACTCATAGCCCGACAGTTGGTCATAACATGTACCGCAGCTGACAACGACCGTCTTGATATCAAGATAGTTCAACGTGTTAGCCACGCGATGGAACAACACGCGGTTATCCGTGATGATTTGTTCGGCTTTGTCGTTCATGCCATTGCCGCGCTGCGGGTACCCGCAGCACAGATAGCCTGGGGGCAGTACCGTTTGCACCCCCGCATGCCAAAGCATTGCCTGGGTCGCTAGGCCGACCTGCGAAAACAAACGCTCAGAGCCACACCCTGGAAAATAAAAGACGGCTTCCGTATCGGCGGGTGCGCTCGGCTGCCGAATAATCGGCACGTAATCCGCATCTTCGATATCAAGCAATTTGCGCGCGGTTTGTTTGGGCAAGCCGCCCGGCATCTTCTTGTTAATAAAATGCACAACCTGTTCGCGAAGCGGTGGCTTACCCACCGTGGCCGGCGGCTTAGCCGTCTGCTTGCGCGCGAACTTGGCGAGCACATCATGCGCGACGCGCTGCAGCTTGTACCCGACTCCCACCATCGCCTGACGGGTCGCATTAATCGTGGCCGGATCTTTGGCATTCAAGAAAAACATCGTGGCAGACGTGCCAGGATTAAAGGACTTGCGCCCCATGCGCCGCAACAAAGCTCGCATGTTCATGGAGACGTCGCCAAAGTCGATATCGACAGGACAGGGGTTGTAGCACTTGTGGCAAACGGTGCAGTGATCCGCAACGTCCTCAAATTCTTCCCAATGCTTGAGACTGATGCCTCGCCGGGTTTGCTCTTCGTATAAAAACGCTTCGATCAACAAGGACGTGGCAAGAATTTTGTCGCGCGGCGAATACAACAGATTCGCACGCGGAACGTGAGTCGCACAGACCGGCTTGCATTTGCCACAACGCAAACAATCTTTGATTGAATTGCTGATTGCACCAATCTCACTTTGCTGCATGATGATCGACTCATGCCCCATCAAACCAAAGCTCGGAGTCCAGGCCTGGCGCAGATCCGCACCAGGCATCAGCTTGCCGGCGTTGAAGTGATTGTGAGGGTCGATCTGGCGTTTGTAGTTCTGAAACGGTGCGAGTTCCGCTTCGGTCAGAAACTCATACTTCGTCAGGCCAATGCCGTGCTCGCCTGAAATAACGCCGTCTAGATCACGTGCGATTTGCATGATCCGAGCGACCGCCTCGTTAGCCTCGCGCAGCATTTCATAATCATCAGAATTCACTGGGATGTTGGTGTGTACATTGCCATCCCCGGCATGCATATGCAGCGCGACAAACACGCGGCTCTTGAGCACGCGATCATGCACAGCCTGCATTTGCGTCAACACCGGCGCAAAGTCATTGCCCCCAAACAAGCCCTCGAGTTCTGTCTTTACTTCTTTTTTCCAGGAAATACGCAGAGTACGGTCCTGAACGACATCAAACACCCGCGCTTGCGGGTGTTTTGCCAAATGATCATCCAGAGCAGGCTTTAGCTCCGACAGGCCATGACCAACGATAGACGACAGTCCCTCGGCGAGTGGCATATCAAGATGTTCGAGCACCCACAACCACCTTGCCCGCACGAGCGCAATCATTTCGGAGGCGCGCCGACGACGCTCGTCCAGCGCTTCTTCGAGCGAGGCACCCTCTTCGCTTGCACGATCAAGTTTGGCAATCGCTAGATCACCATCCAGCGCTGACTGCAGCGCATCTAACAACTTGAGCTTATTGCGCGTCGATAGTTCGATATTGATGCGCTCGATATGATCCGTATATTCGCCCATCCGCTCCAGCGGAATCACGACGTCTTCGTTGATCTTAAACGCGTTCGTATGGCGAGCAATCGCCGCTGTGCGCGCACGGTCAAGCCAAAACTTCTTACGCGCCTCGGCACTGACTGCAATGAAGCCTTCACCATGGCGCGTATTGGCCAGACGCACGACCTCACTGGTTGCGGCAGCAACTGCCGCGTCATCGTCGCCGACAATGTCGCCAATCAGAACCATTTTGGGCAATACGCCGCGCTTACTCTTGGTGGAATACCCCACCGCACGCAGATAACGTTCGTCCAGATGCTCTAGGCCTGCAAGCAACGCGCCCTGCGCACGACCTTGTTTGTCGAGATAGTCTTTGATTTCAACGATTGAGGGGATCGCATCCCGTGCCTGACCAAAAAACTCGAGGCAAACTGTACGCGTATGGCTGGGCATGCGGTGCAACACCCAACGCGCGGCCGTGATCAAGCCATCGCAACCTTCTTTCTGTACGCCAGGTAGGCCCGCCAAAAATTTGTCGGTGACATCTTTCCCCAGACCCACTTTACGAAATCTTGCGCCGTCGATTTCAAGGATCTCTGTACGCAATACCGATGCACCGGCCGCGGCAGCGCCGTCGGACCACTTCAACTCAAACCGGACGAGACCTGCCTCGTGGATCTTGCCCAAATTATGATCAAGGCGCGTGACATCAAGCCAGTTGCCCTGTGGATCAACCATCCGCCACCAGGCAAGGTTATCCAGGGCCGTCCCCCACAGCACGGCTTTTTTGCCGCCGGCGTTCATGGCGACATTACCGCCCACACAAGACGCATCCGCCGAGGTAGGGTCGACGGCAAAGACTAGGCCGTTTTCATCTGCAATATCGGACACGCGGCGCGTGACAACACCCGCACCCGCACGAACCGTCGCGACAGGAGTCGACACCCCAGGTAAGGACCCGATTTCGACTGGGCCAAGAGTGTCGAGCTTTTCAGTATTGATGACCGCAGAGCGCCAAGTCAGCGGAATCGCGCCGCCCGTATACCCTGTGCCACCTCCGCGTGGCACGATCGTGAGGCCTAGCTCTATACACGCCCGCACCATCGCAGCAATTTCTTCTTCAGTATCGGGTGCCAGCACGACAAATGGATATTCGACGCGCCAGTCCGTTGCGTCGGTGACATGTGCGACCCGCGACATACCATCAAACTTAATGTTGTCACGCGCAGTCCGTTTGCCAAGCACCTTCAGCACTTGTTTACGCAATTGGCCGATACGCTCAAACTCTGCCGCGAAGTCACGCACAGCGTCGTGTGCACGCGTCAACAGGCTAGCGACTTTTTCGTCACGTCCAACATCATCGTCGGCGCGCCGCTGATCAATTTCCTTGAGACGATGTTCAAGCGCCTCAACGAGTAATTTACGTCGCTTAGGATTGTCGAGCAGGTCATCCTGAAGATACGGATTACGGCGTACCACCCAGATGTCGCCCAGCACCTCGTAAAGCATACGCGCCGAGCGGCCCGTGCGGCGTTCGCCGCGCAAATCCGACAAAAGTGTCCACGCGTCTTCGCCGAGCAAGCGGCAAACAACCTCACGGTCTGAAAACGACGTGTAGTTGTAAGGGATTTCGCGCAAACGGGACTGGGCGTCCGGCGCGGGCATGGCTTTTAGAATGTGGCTAGCGAGAGGGGCATTCATAGAATGATAGGTTCAGGCCCTTAAAGAATTATTTTAAGGCATCGTGCGACGGTTGCTCGAATAACCCTTCAGCCCCGATCTGCAGCCGAGGGGTGTTGGCTCAGGGTCTTTAGCTGGTCGCGCACCCGTTCAGTTAGGCGCTAACGCAAGGGTCAGCGCCCAAGAAATCGCCGCGTATCTTAAAAACTTCCCTAGTGCCATCCAGGCCACACACGGCCAGAAAGACAAGCGCAACCATCCGGCGACCAAACACAACGGGTCGCCGATGACCGGTAGCCATGCAAAAAACAGTCCAGCCGGGCCTAAGCGACGAATCCAGCGCTCCGCATGGTGACCAACCCCTTTGGGGCTGGTAGCAGTGTGTCGGCTCGCACGCCACCGACCATACGCGCCATGAGCGCCCGCCCCCATCCAATAGCTCACAACCCCCCCCAAGGTGTTGCCGGCCGTCGCGACAAAGATCGCCGGCCAGAAAAAGCTTGGCGCGTTGGCGATATAGGCAAGCAACACGGGCTCGGAACCCATCGGCAAGATGGTGGCCGCCAGCAAACCCACAACAAAAAGAGCTGGCAGGCCGACCTCCGGCAAAGACAGCCAACCTAATAGTTCACGTAATAATTCGTTCAGAGCAAACTCCACCGACAAGTAAGAAGACTTTAGCCTACGCGTGGGATAATTGCGGCATTGCAGCACGCACGGCTAGGAAACTATGAACACAGATTATCTTAAGCGCATCCTCACGAGCAAAGTGTATGACGTCGCGGTCGAAACCTCGCTTGACCTCGCCCCCCAACTCTCCGCACGCATCGGCAACACCGTTTTGCTCAAACGGGAGGACACGCAATCCGTTTTTAGTTTCAAGCTACGCGGCGCCTACAACAAAATGGCGCACCTTCCGAAAGCGGTGCTTGCTCGCGGTGTGATCGCCGCCTCAGCGGGAAATCATGCGCAAGGCGTTGCACTATCCGCGCGCCGGCTTGGCTGCAAAGCGGTCATTGTGATGCCCACCACAACACCCGAGGTCAAGGTTGAGGCAGTGAAGGCCTTGGGGGGCGAAGTCGTTCTCAAGGGAGACAGCTTTAGTGATTCCTACGCGCATGCCTTAACACTGGAAAAAAAACATCACCTGACCTTCGTACACCCCTTCGACGACCCGGATGTGATTGCAGGCCAAGGGACCGTCGGCATGGAGATCTTGCGCCAGCACCCAGGCCCCATTGATGCCATCTTTGTCGCGGTCGGAGGTGGCGGCCTCATCAGCGGGATTGCAGCCTACGCCAAACAACTGCGTCCTGACATCAAAATTATCGGCGTACAAACAGTCGACTCTGATGCGATGCTGCGC
>CAIUZV010000428.1 GCA_903903735.1 uncultured beta proteobacterium
ATCATGCTGGCGTCCACCCCTCTGTATTCCAATACGACTCTCGTCGCACTCTTGCCCACACTAGCCTTAGGTGGCACGGTGATCTTGATGTCGAAGTTCGATACCCGTCGCTACTTAGAGCTCGCCCAACAGCATCGCGTCACGCACACGATGCTCGTCCCTGTGCAATATCAACGACTCATGGACGATCCCCATTTTGATGCATTCGATCTCTCGTCTTTTGTGGCAAAGTTTTCTACGAGTGCGCCTTTCGGTGCCGCACTCAAGGCCGAGGTATTACGTCGTTGGCCCGGCCGCTTAACTGAGATCTACGGTATGACCGAGGGCGGGGGCCGCTGTGAGCTCGAAGCCCACAACTATCCTCATAAACTCCACACCATCGGAAGACCGGCAAGCGGACACGATATCCGTCTGATCGACGAGCAGGGTCGTGAAGTCTCACCAGGTGAAACCGGCGAAATTGTCGGTAGCTCTGCGGCCATGATGGAGGGTTATTTCGGCATGCCCGAAAAAACGCGCGAGGTCGAATGGTTTGATGCGAAGGGCAAGCGCTTTATTCGCACCGGCGATATTGGTCGTTATGACGAAGACGGCTTTCTGATTTTGTCTGACCGAAAAAAAGATATGGTGATCTCTGGCGGCTTTAATATTTACCCGAGCGATCTCGAGGCCGAACTCAATCAACACCCCTCAGTGCGCGAGTCCGCCGTAGTGGGTGTGCCGTCAAGGCAGTGGGGGGAAACGCCCGTTGCCTATGTGGTGCTGCGACCGCAGACAACGATCACCGCTGACGCCCTACTTGGTTGGCTCAATGCAAGAGTAGGCAAAACCCAACGTTTAGCGGATTTGCTGTTGGTTGAGAGCCTCCCACGCAGCGAAATCGGCAAAGTCTTGAAACGACAGTTACGCGAGGAATACTCAACTAAAAATTAAGTTGCTCCATTTGCGAATTGCAATCCTACCCATACGACAGCAAGTGGCCCCGCATTGAAGAGGGCATGCAACAACATCGCCGCACCGATACCGCGTTCAACACGCATCCAGGCTAATACCTGACCCGTCACCCACTGGGGGAGTACCAACACCATCATCATCCACCAAGCCATCTGCTCAAACTGGAAGTTATGCAGATGCAAGACAGCGAAGGCCAGAACCGACGCGTGCATGACCCAAGGGAAATGCCGGCAATAGGCTCTAAGCCATGGCCACGCCCAGACGCGTGGCATCACGTTCCAGCGTCCCAGCCACCATAGAATCAATACGGACACCCCGAGCAAACTGCCAGCCCACCATTGCATCCCATTTAAAAAGACCAGGATAAGCACCGGCACCAACCAGAGCGCATGGATCGGACGCCTGAGGCCAAAACGAAACAACAGCTCTTCCACGATCGGCGCCCAAATCAACGCCAGAAACCAGGGGAGATTGCGCACATCGATCCGATGCGTCGCACCACTCAACTCGAACACGGTCAAAACAAGCGGGCCTAATAAAACGATATTGACAAGCCAAAGCATCGCCGCCCACGCCAGTAATCGCTTGGGTGCGATACCCGGCCACCAATCTGCGTGCCAGGCTCCAAACGCGCGCGACTCGGCAGGACGGTTAGCGAACGTTCTTTTTAGGCTTGGGCGTCTAATGAAGCGAAGACACTGCGTCAACTCTTCACGAAACGGCAACAGGCCTGTCGCGCAAGCGTGTGGACTCATGCAGGGTTATCGCGATGCAGCTGTGCAGTTGCACGCACAAAGTCGCCCGCAAAAAAAAGTGGCATCACAGCCCGACAACGCGTCAGGCAATCATCAATCGCCATCTGGTCTTCTCGGCGAGGCGGATGTAGAACGAAATCTGCGACCTCTTGGGTCAGATTAAGGGTTCGCGGGTGACCAATGCCCAAACGCAGACGCCAAAAGTCTGCACTCCCAAGCACCGATTGGATATCTCGCAACCCGTTATGACCAGCGTGACCGCCCCCTTGCTTGACTTTGACCTGACCCGGAAAGAGATCAAGCTCGTCGTGCAGTACCAAGATTTCTTGTGCGTCCAGTTTATAGAAACGCGCTAAGGCGCCCACACACTGGCCTGAGCGGTTCATATATGTTTGAGGCTTAGCAAGAAAGACCTGCTCGGCCTGCACTCGCGCCTTGGCCACCAGCCCCGAAAAAGACTTTTCATTGGTAAAGCTCGCACGCAAGTCCTCTGCAATCGCATCAATCAACCAAAAGCCCGCGTTATGGCGCGTGCGCTCATAATCCGCGCCTGGATTACCGAGACCCACGATAAGTTTGATTGGTTTAGACATGCCTGCATTAGAAAGCAAAAGCCCCGCTTGCGCAAAACGCTAGCGGGGCGATCAGAACGTAAGGCAACTTGAACCCCAAAGGGCTCAGAACCATTCGAACCTTAAGCGGCTGGTGCAGCTGGGGCTGCGCCTTCTGGCTTGGCGTCAGCATCATCGCTTGCGCCACCCTTCACAATTGCAGTCACCAACACAGGGTTGGTGTCACCGCGATGGGGAACATGGGTCACGCCGCTTGGCAACGTGATGTCCGCCAAGTGGATCGAACCACCACCCACCAATTTGCTCAGATCGACTTCGATGAATTCTGGCAGATTAGCTGGCAAGCAAGAGATCTCGAGGTCAGTCAACACGTGCGAGATGATCGCTGCGCTGATTTTGACAGCAGGCGAAACCTCAGCGTTGATGAAGTGCAGTGGCACCTTGGTGTGCAAGGCTTGATCTGCAGAAACGCGCTGGAAATCCAGGTGCATCACGATTTGTTTGAAGGGATGCCACTGAACCGAACGCAACAGCACTTGCTGGCTTTTGCCTTCAAGTTGCATGTCAAGAATCGATGCATGAAACTTCTCTTTGCGCAGGGCATGAAAAATTTCATTGTGATCAAGTTCAATATTGACGGGCTGCTCTTTGCCACCATAAACGATGGCTGGGACGCGGCTCGCACGGCGCAGGCGGCGGCTCGCACTCGTTCCCTGTACGCTGCGTGGGGTTGCATTAAATTGCATGAAAAACTCCAAAAAGGGCGGATATCACCCGGTTAAAACGTTGCCTGACTATCAGTCAACGCGTTTGCCGACCACCGCGACCAGTGGCTGGCAAATTCTTTACGCTCTAGTCAACGAACAGTGAACTCACTGACTCTGCGTTGGAAATTCGTAAAATCGTCTCGCCCAGCAATGCTGCGCAGGATAATTGTCTGATTTTGCCGCAAGCGCGTCCTTCCTCAGACAAAGGAATGGTGTCTGTCACGACAAGCTCGGTGAGCTCAGAACCATTAATGCGTTCGATTGCACCGCCCGACAACACCGCATGCGTACAGTAGGCATAGACCGCTCCGGCGCCACGCTCTTTGAGCGCTTGCGCTGCCTTACAGAGCGTGCCAGCCGTATCGACCATATCATCCATAATCAAGCAGGTGCGGCCATCGACCTCACCAATAATATTCATGACTTCTGAAACGTTGGCGCGTGGACGACGTTTGTCGATAATCGCCAAGTCCGCCTCAAGCTGTTTCGCTAACGCCCGGGCACGCACCACACCACCAATATCAGGTGACACGACAACGAGGTTAGTCAAGTTGCGGCGCCAGATATCGCCCAACAGAATCGGACCGGCGTAAATATTGTCGACAGGGATATCAAAAAAACCTTGG
>CAIUZV010000429.1 GCA_903903735.1 uncultured beta proteobacterium
ACAAGGTTTTGGCCCCAAGTACCCATCCCAATAATTGCTGCTCGAATCATGACACTTCCTTTGTTTCAGTAATAACTAGCGTTGTATTCAATCGCATCAAGGATGCTTGGCTAAAAACTTCATCAAATGATCGACGCACAACTCAGGGTAGCCGTCACAAATATTATGCGCAGCGGTGTCCACACGCACTATCTCCGAACCTTTGATACGTTGATGCATATCGTCGTATGCATTCGCGTGACCAATCGACTCTCTTCCGGCTGAGACGATCAAGGTTGGACATTTGATGCCAACAAGCTCTTCCATAAAGTCGTGTGTACACATATGCAACACGAACCGCGCAATGAACGCTGGGTCGTTTGACCCCGCTTGCTCGATAAACCAAGCAACCAGTTGCGGATCAGCGTTTTCATCGAAGCGCTCGTAAATAGTATCCGCGAGGAATTTCTTCAAACCAATTTGCTGAATTTTTGGAATCCATGTCGGCGCATGACTATTTTTTAGCCCGGGCGTTGCACCAAAAAGAGCGAGCGTTTTCACGCGCGCAGCGTGTTGTAGCGCAAACTGTTGCGCGACATATCCCCCTGCTGAGTTCCCGACGATGTGTGCGCTTGGACAGCCAATCAAATCCATGAGCTCCGCCACATCAGACACGAGATGATTGAGAGAAAAATCATCTGTCGCCGCGGGTGCCGCTGAGGCACCATGCCCTCTAAGATCAAGACGTACGACGCGATACTCCGCACTCAGGCGTGGCATCCAGCTAAACCACCGCCTTGAATTTCCCATCGCCGCGTGAAGCAAGACGACCGTCTCAGGCTTCTTCCAGGGACGCGTGAAGTCGTCAATGTAGTACTCAAGTTCTAGCCCATCTTTTGTTTTCAAGCGCATTGCATCATTCCAAAACGTGTTCAATTAATGTTGATATTTGCAGCCGAAATAATTTTCTTCCACTTCGCAATTTCGTCACTAATCAACTTCCCTGCCTGCGCGGGGCTACCACCAGCGACCGTATACCCTAGGTCATCCACACGCTTCTGTATCGCAGGGTCTTTCATTGCTTGATTGAACGCATCGTTCATTTTTTTGATCACATCGGCTGGCATTCCTGCTGGTCCAAGAACAGTCCACTGCGAGCTGCTATCCACACCGGCTAGGCCAGCCTGATCAAACGTTGGCACATTGGGGACTGCAGGGTTACGCGCACTCCCGGTGATTGCCAGCGCCTTGAGACGTCCTGCTTCCATCGGAGCCCGTGCAGAGCTAATGCCAGTGAAAGTCAAAGGTACGGTCCCGGCTATCACAGAAGAAAGTGCCTCGCCGGTGCCTTTATAGGGCACGTGCGCGATATTCACGCCTGCCACCATGTTGAATAGCTCGCCAGCCAAGTGCGTCGAAGCACCGTTTCCACCAGAGCCGTAAAACAAGCCACCAGGTTTTTGCTTGGCAAGCGCGATGAGCTCTTGCAAATTATTTGCAGGCAGCGAAGGATGGGCTACCAGAATGACCGGACCGGAAGCTAAATGAATGATTGGTGCCAGATCTTTTTCGGTTTCGTAGGGCAACTTACGCAGACCTGGATTCACGACAATCGAAGAATCTACAGCCAAAAGCGTGTAGCCATCGGGCGCCGCTTGTGCAACGAGCTGCGTGCCAATGATGCTTGAACCACCGGGCTTGTTGTCTACCACCACAGGTTGACCCAAAATCTCAGTGAGTTTCGGCACCATGATTCGAACCAAAATGTCCGTCCCTCCGCCGGGTGCAAACGGAATCACGATACGAATAGGCTTCGTGGGCCACGTTTGGGCCGACGCCGACAAACCGAACACGCTAAAAGTTAAAACAAGCGCACTGATCAACCACTTTAATGAATTCTTCATTCTTGCTCCTAAGTTTTGCTCACTTCTTTTTTATAACCTGTAGGGTAACGAACATACTGGAGTTTTACTAGTTATATGACGCAATGCAGACCCGAGACCCTTGGCCCTTCAGCCGACACCTCCTAAACATAATTTACAAATTAAATGACATTGATCGCCAAGGCGGAGTGATAGACTTCAACCAAGCAGGAGACCCAAGATGACAAAAATTATTGATGCCCAAGTACATGCCTACGAACACGACCATCCCGGTCGACCCTGGGCTGCCGTGCTCCACGGACCAGCTTCCGTAACAGGCGACGCGATGGTTGCTGCAATGGACGCGGTTGGCGTGGACGCCGCGATTCTCGTTTCTGTTTTTACGATGTACCGCTTTGATTCCAGCTACGCTGAGCAGGTGTATCGCGCTCATCCGACGCGGTTTCGACTCATCAAGCCGGTTGACCCGACTGATCCCAGCGTCAATGAAACGATTGACCAATGGG
>CAIUZV010000430.1 GCA_903903735.1 uncultured beta proteobacterium
GCCCACTTTATCGCCAGCCTTACCCCAAATGTCCACCACGTTGTTGTAACGCTCTTGCGAGGTCACCAAGCCCGACGAGTACTGCTTGTCGATCTCTTTCACTTCGCGGCTGGCTTCGGCCAAGATATCGGCCTTGCCTTTAGGAATAAGCATGTCGCCCATGGCGATCGAAATACCACCGCGCGTTGCAAGACGGAAACCCGACTGCATCAGCTTGTCAGCAAAGATCACCGTGTCGCGCAAACCGCAACGACGGAACGACTGGTTAATCAGGCGTGAAATTTCTTTCTTCTTGAGTGCACGATTCAACACCGAGAAAGGCAAACCCTTCGGCAGAATCTCGGAGAGCAGTGCGCGACCAACGGTGGTCTCTACGCGCTGCACACCAGCAACCCACTCGCCCTGCGCATCGCGTGACCATTCTGGAAGACGCACAGTGATGCGAGTCTGTAGCGTGGTTTCGCGATTGTCGTACGCACGCTGCACTTCGGCGACGTCAGCAAAGAACATGCCTTCACCTTTGCCGTTGGTGCGTTCACGCGTAGCGTAGTACAAGCCCAGCACGATATCCTGTGAAGGAACAATCGATGGCTCGCCGTTTGCAGGGAACAGAATGTTGTTGGAGGCCAGCATCAATGTGCGGGCTTCCATCTGTGCCTCGATCGAGAGTGGCACGTGCACAGCCATCTGGTCACCGTCGAAGTCGGCGTTAAACGCCGCGCAAACGAGAGGATGCAGCTGGATTGCCTTACCTACAATCAACACAGGCTCGAATGCCTGAATGCCGAGGCGGTGCAGCGTTGGTGCGCGGTTAAGCATCACCGGATGTTCACGAATAACGTCTTCGAGAATATCCCACACCACTGGCTCTTGGCTTTCAACTAATTTCTTGGCCGCCTTAATGGTCGTCGCCAGGCCCATGAGTTCGAGGCGATTGAAAATGAAAGGCTTAAAGAGTTCAAGCGCCATCAGCTTAGGCAAACCGCACTGATGCAGTTTGAGCTGTGGACCGACCACAATGACCGAACGGCCTGAGTAGTCGACGCGCTTGCCCAACAAGTTTTGACGGAAACGACCGCTCTTGCCTTTGATCATGTCGGCAAGGGACTTCAACTGACGCTTGTTGGCGCCCGTCATCGCTTTACCGCGACGGCCGTTATCCAACAGCGAGTCAACAGACTCTTGCAGCATCCGCTTCTCGTTACGCAGAATAATCTCTGGCGCCTTGAGTTCAAGCAGACGCTTCAACCGGTTGTTACGGTTGATGACGCGGCGATACAAATCGTTCAAATCGGAAGTCGCAAAGCGACCACCATCGAGCGGTACCAACGGACGCAAGTCCGGTGGCAACACGGGCAAGACTTCCATCACCATCCATTCGGCTTTGATACCGGACTTCTGGAAGCCTTCCAATACTTTGAGGCGCTTGGAAATCTTTTTGATCTTCGCTTCGGAGGTTGTCGCGCTCAACTCGCCGCGCAGTGTTTCCACTTCACGATCGATGTCGATTGTGCGCAACAGTTCGCGAACGGCTTCAGCACCCATCAAGGCGCGGAAGTCATCACCGTACTCTTCGGTCTTAGCGATGAAATCGTCGTCCGACATGATCTGACCGCGCTTGAGCGGAGTCATGCCTGGCTCGATCACGCACCATGCCTCAAAGTACAGAACGCGTTCAATATCACGCAAGGTCATGTCGAGCACCATACCCAAACGGGATGGCAAGCTCTTCAAGAACCAGATGTGCGCAACGGGACTCGCAAGCTCAATGTGGCCCATGCGTTCGCGACGCACTTTTGCGACGGTAACTTCGACGCCGCACTTTTCACAAATTACGCCACGATGCTTCAGGCGTTTGTATTTGCCGCACAAGCATTCGTAGTCCTTGATAGGACCAAAAATCTTGGCGCAAAACAAACCGTCGCGCTCAGGCTTAAAGGTACGATAGTTAATCGTTTCTGGTTTGCGCACCTCGCCGTAAGACCACGAGCGGATCTTTTCGGGCGAGGCGATGCCGATCTTGATGGCATCGAACTGTTCGTCTTGCGAAACCTGTTTGAATAGGTCGAGTAGCGCTTTCATTATTTACGCTCCAGATCCATGTCAAGCGCCAAGGAACGAATTTCCTTGACCAACACATTGAACGATTCAGGCATGCCTGCATCGATCGTGTGATCGCCTTTGACAATGTTTTCGTATACATTGGTGCGGACGTTGATGTCATCAGAATTAACTGTGAGCATCTCTTGCAGCGTGTACGACGCGCCATATGCCTCAAGCGCCCAGACTTCCATCTCACCGAAACGCTGGCCACCGAACTGAGCTTTACCGCCCAAAGGTTGCTGCGTCACGAGAGAGTAAGGACCGGTTGAACGCGCGTGCATCTTGTCGTCGACCAAGTGGTGCAACTTCAGGTAGTGCATGTAGCCCATGGTGACTGGACGCTCGAATTGCTCCCCAGTACGTCCATCGTAGAGCCATGCTTGTGTACGCGACGCTGTCAGACCCATTTGCTGGGCGATTTCGTCGGGGTATGCAAGCTCAAGCATCTTCGTGATTTCGGCTTCGGTTGCACCGTCAAACACGGGCGTCGCAAAGGGCACACCGTTCTTGAGGTTCTGAGCAAGCTCGATCACCTCGTCGTCGCTGAGCTCATCAATGCGTGCACCTGTGCCGCTGCCGTTGTACATCTTGTCGAGATACGTACGGATCTTCTTGACCTCGACCTTTTGCTGGTCGCGCAACATGTCACCAATACGAAGGCCTAGGCCTTTTGCAGCCCAACCCAAGTGCACCTCGAGAACCTGTCCAACGTTCATCCGTGAAGGAACGCCTAAGGGGTTCAGCACGATATCAGCCGGTGTGCCGTCTGCCATGTGTGGCATATCTTCCACTGGCGTAATACGTGACACAACACCTTTGTTACCGTGACGACCTGCCATCTTGTCGCCAGGTTGCAGACGACGTTTCACGGCAAGGTAAACCTTGATCATCTTCAAGACGCCGGGTGGCAACTCGTCACCCTGTGTAAGCTTCTTACGCTTTTCTTCAAACGCCAAGTCAAACTGATGACGTTTTTGTTCGAGCGATTCTTTAGCCTGTTCAAGCACGACAGCATGAGCCTCGTCCGCCAAGCGGATATCAAACCACTGCCAGCGATCGAGATCAACGAGATATTCTTTGGTGATCGGCGCGCCCTTAGCAAGCTTACGCGGTCCACCGTTGACAATCTTCTTGATCAACAGCTTTTCGATACGATCAAACGTGTCGTTTTCAACGATACGCAGCTGATCGTTCAAATCTTGACGATAACGACGCAACTCATCATCAATAATCGCCTGCGCACGCTTGTCACGCACAATACCTTCACGTGTGAACACCTGAACGTCGATCACCGTGCCGATCATGCCGGAAGGCACGCGCAGTGAAGTGTCTTTTACGTCCGAGGCTTTCTCACCGAAAATTGCACGGAGCAGCTTTTCTTCAGGCGTGAGCTGGGTCTCGCCTTTCGGTGTGACCTTACCAACCAGCACATCATCCGCGCGAACTTCAGCGCCAATGTGTACGATGCCTGACTCATCCAATCGGTTGAGTTGGGTTTCTGCCAAATTGCTGATGTCGCGTGTGATTTCTTCTGGTCCGAGCTTCGTGTCGCGCGCAACGACGGTCAGTTCTTCAATGTGAATTGAAGTGTAACGATCGTCTGCCACAACTTTTTCGGAGATCAAAATCGAGTCTTCGAAGTTGTAGCCGTTCCAGGGCATAAATGCGATCAACATGTTCTGGCCAAGCGCGAGCTCACCCAAATCTGTGGACGCACCGTCCGCCAACACGTCACCTGCCACAACGATATCGCCACGACCAACGATTGGTCGCTGGTTAATGTTGGTGTTCTGGTTTGAACGCGTGTATTTGATCAGGTTGTAAATATCAACACCGACTTCGCCCGCAACGTTTTCTTCGTCGTTGACGCGAATCACGATGCGATCTGCATCAACGTGATCCACCACGCCGCCACGCAAGGCCTGTACTGTTGTGCCCGAGTCGATGGCAACGGTACGCTCAACACCCGTACCAACCAACGATTTCTCAGGACGCAAACAAGGCACTGCCTGGCGTTGCATGTTCGCACCCATCAACGCACGGTTGGCGTCGTCGTGTTCCAGGAATGGAATCAACGATGCCGCAACCGATACGATCTGCGAAGGTGCCACATCCATGTAATGAACGTTGGCAGGCGCAGTCAAGAGCGTCTCGCCGGCCTGACGGCAGGCGACGAGTTCGTCTGTGAATTTGCCACTTTCGCTGAGCTCGGCGTTAGCCTGGGCGATCACGTAATTGCTTTCTTCGATTGCTGACAGATATTCAATCTGGTCTGTCACGCTACCGCTTTCAACTTTGCGATACGGCGTCTCGAGGAAGCCATATTCATTCAGGCGCGCATACAGAGCCATCGAGTTGATCAGGCCGATGTTCGGGCCTTCTGGTGTCTCGATCGGACAAACACGACCGTAGTGGGTGGGGTGCACGTCGCGCACCTCAAAACCAGCACGTTCGCGCGTCAAACCTCCGGGTCCCAATGCAGACACACGGCGCTTGTGCGTGATCTCTGACAAGGGGTTCGTCTGGTCCATAAACTGCGACAACTGACTCGAGCCGAAGAACTCTTTGATCGCTGCTGAAATCGGCTTGGAGTTGATCAAGTCATGCGGCATGAGGTTTTCAGTCTCTGCCTGACCCAGGCGCTCTTTAACAGCGCGCTCAACACGAACCAAGCCTGCACGGAATTGGTTTTCAGCCAACTCGCCCACACAGCGTACGCGACGGTTGCCGAGGTGATCGATGTCATCGATCTGACCGCGACCGTTACGCAACTCGACCAAGACTTTGATCGTCTCAAGGATGTCGTCATTCGTCAACGTCATCGGGCCAGTGATATCGTCACCACGACCGAATCGGCTATTGACCTTCATACGACCGACACGCGACAAGTCGTAAGTGTCTTCCGAGTAGAACAACCGCTGGAAGAGTGCTTCAACTGCATCTTCGGTTGGTGGCTCGCCAGGGCGCATCATGCGATAGATCGCGACACGCGCAGACATCTGATCAGCTGTTTCATCCGCGCGCAGAGTTTGCGAAATGTACGGGCCACGATCGAGATCGTTTGTGTACAACGTCTGAATGTTCTTGACACCCGCCGTACGCAGCGCAGCCAAGGTGCTTTCTGCGATCTCGTCGTTTGCAGCAGCTATCAGTTCGCCAGTTTCAGCGTCAACGATATTTGTCGCAATGACTCGACCGATGAGGAAGTCCTCGGGCACAGAGATACGCTGGATCTTTGCAGCAGCAATATCACGCAGATGCTTTGCATTGACGCGCTTGTCTTTTTCAACAAGGACCTTGCCGCTACGGTCTGTAATGTCAAAGCGCGCGACCTCACCTTTCCAACGATCGCCCACAAACTCCATCATGCCGCCTTCAGGCTGCAGTTCGAACTGATCGAACTCGAAGAATTGTGAAAGGATCGCCTCGGGCGTGAGACCAATTGCCTTGAGCAGAATCGTGACAGGCATCTTGCGACGACGGTCGACGCGGAAGAACAGAACGTCCTTGGGGTCGAATTCGAAGTCGAGCCATGAGCCACGGTAAGGAATGACACGTGCAGAGAAAAGCAACTTGCCTGAGCTGTGCGTCTTGCCCCGATCGTGTTCAAAGAACACGCCTGGCGAACGGTGCAGCTGGGACACGATCACTCGCTCTGTGCCGTTAATCACGAATGAGCCTGTGCTGGTCATGAGCGGAATTTCGCCCATGTAGACTTCTTGCTCTTTCACTTCTTTCACAGTGGGTTTGCTGACCTCGCGGTCGAGCAACACCAGGCGTACTTTCGCACGCAAAGGAGAGGCGTAAGTCAAACCGCGCAGCTGACATTCTTTGACATCAAACACGGGCTCGCCAAGGCTATAGCTGACGAACTCGAGTCTGGCCATGTGATTGTGGCTGGAGATCGGGAAAATAGAACTAAATGCTGCCTGCAGCCCTTGCTCTTTACGAGCAGAGGCTGACGCATCAGCCTGCAAGAAGGTTAGATAAGATTGAAGCTGTGTCGCAAGCAGAAAAGGAACGTCTTGCACGTCCTCACGCTTCGCGAAGCTTTTGCGGATGCGCTTTTTTTCGGTAAACGAGTAAGGC
>CAIUZV010000431.1 GCA_903903735.1 uncultured beta proteobacterium
AAGATGTGCGCAACGCGCTCAACCACATCAATACCTTGCTTTGCGAGCGCGGCAACTTTCAAGGGATTATTCGTCAACAGCTTCACTTGGCTGACACCAAGCAAGCTAAGCATCTGCGCAGCGGGCAAGTAATCACGCTCATCCGAATCAAAACCTAACTGTAGATTAGCATCAACCGTGTCAAAGCCAGCGTCTTGCAGCTGATAGGCGCGAAGCTTGTTTACTAGGCCAATGCCACGCCCCTCCTGTGCCAGATAGAGCAAAATACCACTGCCCACTTTTGCGATTTCGCTAATTGCACCGCGGAGCTGATTGCCGCAATCGCAACGCAACGATCCCATCAAGTCACCAGTGAAACACTCAGAATGCATTCTGATTAAAACTGGCGCATCTTTATTAAGTTCTCCTACAACAATCGCGAGATGCTCGATCCCACCGTCGCGTGGTCGAAAGGCAATCACTTGCGCGTGCTCAGCGTCCTCAAGGGGAACGCGTGCGCGGCTCACGATCTTCAGCGAGTGCGCGGCCGTCTTCATGTAGTTTTCAATGGCGTCGACATCAACCGAAAACGCATCGGATGTTGCTTCACAATCAACTAGCACGGCAGCAGGCAAGAGCCGAGAGAGCTTGGCGAGCTTCACACACGACATCTCTAACGGAGCCGCTTGATTAACAATGAGTTCTGAAAGTTTTGGCTGCGGAGCCTTCGCGGCAAGTGGGTTCGCGAGGTATTCGATCTTGGCAGCATCCAGGCCGTCGGCCGAACTGACAACACAGGTCGCGCGATCCGATTTGTCAATGCCCAGCACATTCGCCCGAGTGCCCGTCATCACGAGTCGGGGCGCGCTGACCCCTTGCGCGGCAAACAACTGCAGCAGATCAATAGACACAGCTTCGGTAGCGAGCATCAATACGCTACGCGAACCAGAAAACACACGTACACCTGCTCCGCGTCGCAATTCGGATATTGCGCGGTCAACTTCTATAAGGGGGTCTGGCCTAAACAAGATGAACCTACACGTTGAAGGGTTAAGTCACTACTTTGTAATTATGCCACTTTGCTGTAAATTTCTAATGGAAAACACCTAGATCCCACAACATTCTTCGGCTTTGTTCATCTTGCCCCTCGACACACCAGTCCCCCCACCCCCACAGCCCACGGGTATCCCGGATGCCCTTGCTTTTGTCCCTCGGGGAACAAAAGACGACATGACGGTTATCGGCCAACTGGGGCAAACCTTGGATGGGCGGATCGCAACCGTCACGGGTCATTCCCGCTATGTAAACGGACCTGCAAGCTTGGTACATTTACACCACCTGCGGGCCTGTGTGGACGCAGTTTTAGTGGGCATCGGGACGGCACTTGCGGATGACCCGCAGCTGAACGTTCGCTTAACACATGGTAAAAATCCGACACGTATTGTCTTAGACCCGAATGCTCGCTTGGCCAGGAGCGCAAAGGTTTGGCGCGATGATGGCACCCAACGACTGTGGCTGACTAGCAACACCCCTGCGGCGGAAATCCCGTCAGGAGTCGAACTTGTCGTCCTAAGAACCCTAAATGGGCACATTGAACCGAAAGAGATTTTGCGCGCTTTACACGCTCGGGGCTTACGACGCTTGTTGATCGAAGGTGGTGCGGAAACCGTCTCTCGTTTTATGCAAGCGGGCTGTCTAGACCGACTCCATTTGCTGGTTGCGCCCATCATTATGGGCTCTGGTCGTCCGGCGTTTAATCTACCCGCGATTCAAACAATGGACGAAGCAGTTCGGCTTCGCACAAAAGCCTACGCACTAGAAGACGAAATTGTGTACGACATTGATCTCTCGACTCAACGACTGCCGATTGACTTCAGCAACACCTCCGAAAACCGCTGAGAAGAATCAGCCCAGGTTGGTTGCAGTTGCGCAACGCGCCGAGCACCGTCTGCGAGCTGTGCGCGGAGATCCTTCCGTTCAATAATCATCTTTAGCGCCGCGGCTAACGCGTCCACGCTATCCGGTGCGACAAGCAGACCCGCGTCTGAGGGTACCGTATCGGGAATCGCACCTCCCGTGGTTCCTACGACCGGAAGCCCATGTGCGAGCGCCTCGGCATATGCCATACCAAACCCTTCGAAACGAGAGGCCAGCACAAACACATCCGCGCAGGCATATAGTTCTGCTAACGCCTCAGCAGTCACGGCACCGAGCACAGCGATGCGATCATGAAAACCAAATCGATTGATGTCGTCATCCAGTTGTCGCGGCGCTTGTGCATTGCGTGACCGATCCCCTGCGATGGTCAAACGCCAAGGCAAGTCACTTAATTGATGCAGGGCTGGCAACAACACATCAAAACCCTTGCGAGGGATGACTGAGCCCACACAGAGCAAGGAGACAATCTCGCTTTGAGATCCTGTTGCGAACGTTGCACGATCTGTACCAGGCACCACCGCATCCACCCGCGCTGGGGGAACAGAAAAATGCTGGATCAAATCCCGCGCTGTGGCAGGGCTCGTCACGATCACGTGTACGACATGCTTGAGAGCTTGCTGTTCTGTTTGCTGAAGGCTTGCAGCCTGCTCAGCGGTAAGCCCTGACTCAAACGCAAGAGGGTGATGCACCAAGGCGATTGCTGGGTGCTCAGCCTTGATCGCCGCAACAATATCTGGCATCACGCCCAAGGCGAGCCCGTCCATCACTACCGGTATGCCAGAGGGCAGCGCAGAAAGCTTTGCTTGGGCGTCACGCAACGTTTCGGAGGTTGGAAAAGGGAAGCCTTCGCCCAGTCCAAGCAACTCCACTTGCCACCCTAGTGCACGCAAGCCCTCGATGATATGTCGGTCATAGATATACCCACCAGTAGGCGCGGCGATATCCCCAGGGATTGCAAAAACGATGCGCTTAAACATCGACAGAGCCTAAACACTCACGTCCGTCAACCTTACAGCGCAGCTTCGTACCACGCGCGCGCAACATGAGATTCCGAGATCGTGACGCGGATCGCATGCAGCTCTTTGCTTTCACGCCCTAACTGACCCGCCCGAGCGGCAAGCGCGAGCTGATCAAAAATGTACTTGGTCAGAAATTCTGTCGTCGTGTTCATCCCCTTGAATTCAGCACGATCGTCCAAGTTCGAATAGTTCAACGGCTTAAGCGTCGCTTTCAATACATCCAACGCGCATCCAATATCGACAACAATACCGTTGCTATCCAGCGTCTTGGAGATAAACGCGGCATCAACCACGAACGTCGCGCCGTGCAAAGCTTGTGCGGGTCCAAACACTGCTCCGCGAAAGGAATGCGCAATCATGATGTGGTCACGAACTTCAACTGTAAACATACTGTTTCCTTAGAGATAACGAATAGGTTGACACAACACACCGCTGCGTCCCTCAAAAATTGCAGGCAATTTAGCAGGCAATTCAAAAAAGTTAATGGGGTCAGCCAGCAAGACATCGAGCCTGGCGTCATGAAGCATGCCAAGCGCGGCACCCAAACGGCGTTTATAGGACCACCGCGGCCGGCGAGAAGCAGAAACATGCCCAACCTGACTCGCTTGCAAGCGCAACTGCCGACTGTGGAATGCGCCACCTAACGGCGCCTGTACCGCCTTAGCGCCATACCAACTCAGCTCAAGCACAGTAGCCTCCTCACCCGCCAAGCCCAGTGCGGTCGCAAGTCCAGCCTGCGTGGCGCTGCAATGAAACACAAGGTCACAATCCGTGGGGGCTTCGCCAGGCAGTGCAAAGCGAACGCCCAACGCCTTAGCCGTCACAGCTCGCTCTGCGTTAATGTCCACCAAGGTGACGGATGCCCCAGGCAAATGGCCGCATAAAAACGCAATGAGACAGCCAACAACGCCACCACCCACCACCACAATCCGATCGCCCGGCCCTACCTTCGCATCCCACACGGCATTGAGTGCGGTTTCCATATTGGCGGCCAACACCGCACGCATAGGCGCAACCCCCTCGGGGACTAACGAAACGGCGTCAATTGGGGCATTAAAAAAATCTTGATGGGGCGTAAGGCTAAACACCCAGCGGTCGAGCAACTCTGGAGGGCCCGCCTGAACTTGCCCGACGGTCGCGTAACCATACTTCACTGGGAACGGAAATGCGCCTCCCATAAACGGTGCACGCATCCGCTCAAACTCCGCCGGCGGGACCTCGCCCCTAAAGACGAGAGATTCTGTTCCGCGACTGAGCGCACTGAACACAGAACGTACTCGCACCTGGTCAACCGTGTTGGGCAGCAAGGGCTCCGTGCGCAGTGCCACCGCCTCGGGGGCCACGTACCAAAGGGCCGTTGCGTCTTGCACGCCGGAGAGATCATTTTGCGGGGAGGCCACGAGACGTTCCTGGGGTTTTATCGATGAGCAGCGAGTCTGTGCCCTATACTTCGCGGGCAAGAATCAACAGTATAAGTGAGCGTTAGACGTTCGTTTGGAAATTTTGTGAATACCCCCTCTTCCTCAGTAATCAATTTACGCCGAATTCTGTTTGCGGCCTTGGCGATAACCACCTTTGTCCTGTTAATCTGGCTCATGCATCGTGCGCTCGGTCCAGCGGTTCCGCTGGCGGCACACATCGCGATCCTGATCCTGTTTGCGGTGACACTCCCCTGGATGGTGATTGGTTTTTGGAACGCCACCATCGGATTTATTATTTGCCGCTTCGTACGCGAACCCTTGGCTTTAGTGATCCCTGACGCCCTGAACGCCGACAATTCTGCCCCGATATCCATATCAACAGCCTTGCTGTTATGTATTCGAAATGAAACGCCAGATCGACTAGAGCGCAATATCGAAGTCATGCTCGCTGGCCTACAAGGGGAGCCTATTGCCCCGCACATCCATCTATATGTCTTAAGTGACACGGATAACCAGCAGATTGGCGCAGAGGAACAGGCCTGTTTCGACGCAATGCAAGCACGTTGGCAACACCATATCGCCATCACCTATCGTAGACGCACCGACAACAAGGGCTACAAGGCCGGCAACATTGCCGACTTTTGCGAGCGATGGGGACACCAGCACGACATCGCCATCACGCTTGATGCAGACAGCTTCATGACGGGTAAAGCGATCATGCGCATGATTCGAATCATGCAGGCTACGCCCAAGCTTGGGATTTTGCAGGGCTTGGTTGTGGGGCTTCCCTCAACAAGCGGGTTTACGCGACTCTTTCAATACGGAATGCGGCTAGGCATGCGCCCCTACACGATGGGCTCAGCGTGGTGGCAATCCGATTGCGGCCCCTACTGGGGACACAATGCGGCGTTGCGTCTAGCGCCTTTCATTGCGCACTGCGAGCTTCCCTCGCTACCTGGACCTAACGGAACAACCCGCCACATCCTGAGCCATGATCAAATCGAAGCGGTACTCATGCGTAAAGCAGGTTTCGATGTGCGTGTGATTCCGCAAGAAGATGAAAGCTGGGAAGAAAATCCGCCAACGCTGATTGAATACATTCGCCGTGACCTGCGCTGGTGCGAAGGGAACTTGCAATATGTTCACTTACTAAGATTTCCGGGTCTGCTCTTTATGAGTCGCTACCAACTATGCGTTGCGATTTTTATGTTCTTAGGTTCACCAGCCTGGGTCGTATTACTGACTCTCGGTATTGCAAGCGCATCCCTCAGCGCTGATGCAAGCCAACTCATGGACGGCTCATACGGCGTAGCGCTAATGATCGCCACCCTTACCATGTGGTATCTGCCTAAAATTGCGGGTGCTGCCGATGTGATCTCGCGCGCCAAGGAGCGCAAACGTTTCGGAGGCGGCTTGCGCTTTGCAACCGGATTTACCTTAGAAATGACTTTCTCGGTATTGATGACCCCTATCACTTGGCTGAATCATGCGATGTTTATGACGGGGCTCTTGTTTGGCAAAAAAGCGGGCTGGGGAGCTCAGGCGCGTGATGATCATTCGATTCCACTGAGCACTGCGATGAAGCAGTTTTGGCCGCATACTCTTTTAGGGCTGGCTGGCATCGTTGGGCTTGGGCTGTCGCACCCCGGTCTTTTGCCCTACTCCTTTTTCGCCTTAGGTGGCTTGGTCCTGTCTATTCCCATTGCAGTGTTAACTTCATTACCCGGTTTTGGTGCCGCACTGATTCAGCACAAACTGCTGATCCTGCCCGAAGAGGTTTCACCACCCGAAGCGCTGAAGTCTCTGCACCTACGGGCGCTCACATGACTCTAGCGGCCCTTTACCGACGCGTATTACGGCAGCTAGGGCCGGACCAGCGCACAGGTTGGGGATTAGCCTTCACCAATGTGTGTCTGGCGATCGCGTTGTTTGCAGAACCTATTTTATTTGGACGGGTAATCGACACGTTGTCCAAAAGCACAGCCGAGTCCACCGCTCAACTTTGGGATCGCGTGGTACCACTTCTGTTGGCGTGGGCTGGATTTGGTCTTTTCACGATTACCGCTGGCGCCTTAATCGCTCTGCTATCCGATAGGCTCGCGCACCGCCGCAGGCACGCGGTGCTCGCTGACTACTTTGAGCATGTGTTACATCTTCCTCTTTCGCAGCATTCGCGCACACATACGGGTCGTGCGATGAAAGTTATGCTGCAAGGAACTGACACGCTGTGGTGGTTATGGCTTAGTTTTTTTCGAGACAACTTGGCCGCACTCGTCTCACTGATTGTTTTGATACCCGTGGCGCTCTACGTCAATTGGCATCTTGCCTGGGTGTTAATCGTACTTTGTGTGATCTTCGCCCTCCTCACGCATTTCATCCTGACTCGCACGCAAGCGCTACAACAGCAGGTTGAATCGCATCATTCCGATTTAGCCGAGCGCGCATCAGACACCTTGGGTAACGTGGCATTGGTGCAAAGCTTTGCCCGCGTACAACATGAAGTCGACAGTCTCAAGGGAATCAGCCAGAGAGTACTGAGCGCCCAACTACCCGTCCTGTCATGGTGGGCAGTCATGACGATGCTTACTCGCACCGCAACCACCCTGACGATTCTATGCATTGTGGTGCTGGGCGCCTGGCTATTTACCTTGAACCTTATTACTGTGGGTGAAATCGTCACTTTTATTGCCTTTGCTGGCTTGATCATTGGCAAGCTTGAGCAAGTCGTATCCTTTATCAATAAGCTCGCAATGGATGCGCCAAAGCTACGCGATTTTTTTGAAGTGCTGGACACAAATCCGCTGATACAAGATTCGGCAGACGCGATTGATCCAGGTCGCCTCAATGGCAAGATCGCTTTTGAGAACGTCTCGTTTTCATACGATGGCAAACGTACCGCGATCGACAAGCTTAGCGTCATCATTCAGCCTGGCCAGACGATCGCCTTGGTAGGCGCTTCTGGTGCCGGAAAAACAACGGCACTGAGTCTGTTGTATCGCGCCTTCGATCCACAAACAGGTGTCATTACCGTAGATGGTCAAGACATTCGGCGCTACCAACTCGCTGCGCTGCGTCGAAACATCGGCGTTGTGTTTCAAGAGCCCTTGCTCTTTAACCGCTCGATCGCAGAGAACCTTCGGATCGGAAGCCCACAAGCGACCGACGCGCAGTTGCTTGAGGCCTGCGCACGGGCTCAAGCGCTTGATTTCATTGAACGTCAGCCTCTGGGCCTCGAAACTAACATTGGCGAGCGCGGACGCGCACTATCAGGCGGCGAACGCCAACGCTTATCGATTGCACGCGTGATACTCAAAGACCCTCCTATCCTTATATTGGATGAGGCGACGAGCGCGTTGGACGGAACAACAGAACTCAAGCTGATGGAAGCACTTGAGGAGGTGACCCGAAACCGCACGACGCTTGTCATTGCGCATCGTCTCAGCACCATCCGCCATGCCGACATGATTCTGGTGATGGAAGGTGGGCAGGTCATTGAAACGGGTTCGTTCGATGCGCTTTACGCGCAGCATGGCCGTTTTACTGAAATCGTTAACGCGCAGTTCAACGAAAACAAAACAAAGAGTCCTGTATGAGCGAATTTTCCTCGCAATGGTTAGCCCTGCGTGAACCCGCAGATCATCGATCACGCAATCAAGCCTTACGTGAGCAACTTAATCAGGTCTTGAAAGACTCTCGCGTAGCGAACACGCAACCGCTTCGTGTGATTGACTTGGGCTCTGGCACCGGATCCAATCTGCGCGGACTCGCACCCCATCTAGACGGTGATCAGCACTGGACGTTAATCGACTACGACCCGAAACTCATTGAAGCCGCTCGCAGTGCGCTGAGCAAGTGGGCCGACACCTCAGAACCCGCTTCAAACTCAGCCCTTCAACTCACCAAACAGGGCAAGCATATTCTGGTCGATTTCCTTTGTACCGACTTGTCCCAACATATCGAAATGATCTTAGAGCAACCTGCTGACCTCCTGACGGCGGCTGCTTTCTTCGATCTTGTTGCAGAGCCTTGGCTCGAGCGCTTCTGCTCAGCGCTGAGTACACCGCTCTATACCGTGCTGACCTACGATGGCTCAGAACAATGGATGCCCAAACACCCAGCTGATGAAGAAGCGCTGCGAGCTTTTCATGCCCACCAAGCAACTGACAAAGGCTTTGGCTTCGCAGCAGGCCCCAAAGCAGTCGATGTCCTGCAGCACAGATTGTTGGGCTATGGCTTTGAGGTCAGCATTGCGCCAAGCCCCTGGGAACTGAACCAAACCCATGACGCAGAATTGATTCGCGCATTAGCTGCAGGCAGCGCACAAGCCGTCGGGGAAACAGGCTTACTCGACGCTGCAACCCTTGCGTCTTGGAAAGCGGCTCGTCAAGAGGCTCAGCACTGCACGATCGGGCACTGGGATCTCTTGGCGACCTTTGGCGCTTGATGCCTTTGGAGGTCGATGCGTTAGACCACCTTGTTACGCAAGGTGCCGACACGATCGACGATCACTTCAACGACCTCCCCAGATTGTAAAAATCTTGGCGGCTTGCGACTAAAACCAACTCCCTCGGGCGTCCCCGTTGCAATCACATCACCCGCTGATAGCGCGGTAAACGCAGAAATATACTCAATGAGTTTTGGAATAGAAAAAATCATCGTCTCGAACGCGGCGTGTTGCATCACCTCGCCCGCCACTTTTGTCGTGATGGTTAGCTTGTCTAATGGACCAACCTCATCGGCAGTCACTAGATAGGGGCCCATCGAGCTGGAACGATAGAAGTTCTTACCTTGATCAAGCGTCCGCTGGAATTGGTAATCACGTACCGAGCCATCCATAAAACACGTGTAGCCAGCCACATATTGCTCAGCGTCTTTCGCTTTGACGTTGCGCGCGTCTTTACTCAGCACAACAGCGATCTCGCCTTCAAAATCGTATTCAGGCGATAGCGTGGGTTTCTCAAAATCCTCAGCATGTGCCACCAATGCAGCAGGGATTTTGACGAAGGTGCGTGGATACTCTGGCGGTTTGTGGCCCGCCTCAGCCGCATGGGCCGCGTAGTTCAAGCCGACACAATGCACCGTCACGGGCTCTAAATAAAGTGGCAGGTACGTGATATCCGCTTCTTTAAAATCTCCGGCGCTGGCAGCTTGCACGATCTTACGCGCCGCTTCCCAGCCGCTCTTACGAACTAATTGCAGCAGCGTTGGATATTCCGCCCCCAAACGCGAACCCAGATCGACAATCGTCTGATCATCGCGCAACACGCCAAACGAGTGTTGCCCCTGATGTGAATAGCTCAGATATTTCATTTATCTTCCCTTTAGGTAGCGAAACTGCTTTTTGGGAATATATTAGGCCACAAACCACTGTTGGTCACTCAGGTAAGGATATGGCCCCGAAACTCCCCCGCGACAACGCACAAACAGCAGGGCAATTTATTGCGGCGACTAACAGGGATGCGGATGCAACGCAATATGGTCAGTCCTACCACCTCGCTTTTGCGGACCACGCGTTTTTAAGTCGCCCGGAAGTCCGTGGCATTAGTCGAGCTGACGCCGAGCAGCTCGTTGCCCGAGCGCATGACGATAACGCAGCCTTAAGCGCCAGCACCGCACTGGAAAACAGCGAGCACTACGAATCTGCGCGTGACTAGGTTAGTGGCTCAATGCGTGGTGTCGGTATTGATGTTATTAAATTGCCAGTCGCGTCTGAACGACTCACGATAACTAAAGCGTTCAGCCGGATGCACGCTCACCGCCAACTCGACTAGCTCATCACGCTCATCCAGATAACGGCGTGCAATCCACAGTCCGGCGGTGCGTCCTGACACGCCAAGTTTCTTGGCAAGCGGTGCATTGAGGACCATGGCGCGAATCTCTTGCTGTACGGCCTTAATTGTGCAGCCAAACTGTTTCTCTAAGAGGCGATAGAGCGGTTCACGCATTGCTCCTTCTACACCTTCTACAGATCGAAATCTCGGCGCGACATACACATCCGTCAAGCAAATAGGCTGCTCTTGGCCGTCTTGGTAACGCAAGCCTTCAATATGCAGCCACGTTTCTCCCTTGTTTACCTCGAGCAAGCTCGCGAGCGAACCCTCCACATGCAAGAGCTGGGATTGCGTCACTTGCAAGGTCGTCTCGCTTGCGTACTGTCGCAAGTCGGTGATGCCTGTCATGGTTTGGGTATATTGCTTTACGGGGCGTCGTGCCAACACTCGGCTG
>CAIUZV010000432.1 GCA_903903735.1 uncultured beta proteobacterium
CCACCCCAGCGGATTGACCAAGTCATCTTTTCAACTTCCTCAGCGATGCCGGAGCTGACGGCCGAGTTGCCGATGTTGGCATTGATCTTGACCAGGAAGTTGCGTCCGATCGCCATCGGTTCGACTTCAGGGTGATTGATGTTGGCAGGAATAATCGCGCGACCACGGGCGATTTCATCGCGCACGAATTCAGGGGTAATCAAATGCGGGATTGAGGCACCAAAGGACTCGCCCGGATGCTGACGCAGCATCCGCTTAGCCATTTTCTCGCCTTCTGGGCCTGTGGCGCGCAGACTTTCAATATATTGCTCGCGGCGCAGGTTCTCGCGGATAGCGACGAATTCCATTTCAGGTGTAATGATGCCGCGACGTGCATAGTGCATTTGTGAAACGTTGGCGCCGGCCTTGGCACGACGTGGGTGGCGACGCAAGTCAAAGCGCATCGCTGTCAGCTTTGGATCCGTTAAGCGCTCTTGGCCGTAGGCACTGCTCGGGCCTGCCAGCAGATCCGTATCGGCGCGCTCATCGATCCAAGTACGACGCAGTTCGGGGAGTCCGCGACGGATATCGATTTTGACGCTAGGGTCTGTGTAAGGGCCGCTGGTGTCATAGACTGTGAGAGGAGGATTTTTCTCACCGCCGAACGAAGTCGCGGTATCTTCTTGTTCGATTTCGCGAAACGGGACTCGAATATCAGGGCGCGATCCTGTTTCGTAGATCTTGCGTGATTTGGGTAGAGGTGCAACGGCAGCCGCATCGACTTCAGCGGTGGCAGCTAAAAACTTAGGGATGGCATTCATAGAATCGCTCCAAATAATTGATTGGAGCCGAATCGGGATCTATTCCGGCTTCGCCGGAATGCGCTCCCAGCATCGGCATTATCCGTACTGGTACGAAGGGACTCTCTCAACCTGGCGACTTGCCAAGTACCCCCGCATAATGGTGCAAAGTATAGGGCTTCTTGCTTCGTTTGGGAGAAGAACCCCTTAGAAGTCAGTCAAGAATGATCAGATTGTCGCGGTGCATCAGTTCTGTCTCTGCCACGCTGCCCAGAATGTCTGCGATTTTGGTCGATGGTTGGCCCATGATGCGTCGGGTGTCCGAGGCTGAATAGTTCACCAAGCCCCGTGCGCACTCTTTGCCTGTCGGGTCGATGCAGGCGACGACATCACCCGTCTCGAATTCACCCTGGACTTCCTTGACCCCGATTGGTAATAAGCTTTTGCCCTCTTCGAGCAGGGCTTTCGTTGCGCCCGCATCCAGAATCAGCCGGCCGCGCAACCTGAGGTGGTCGGCCATCCATTGTTTTCGGGCCGACAGCACGGGCAGCTCAGCCCGCAGTTCCGAACCGATACATTCGCCCGCTGCTAGGCGAACCATCACGTCTTGTTCACGCCCAGACGCGATAACAGTATGCGCACCACTGCGCGCAGCGCGCTTTGCCGCCAAAATCTTGGTCAGCATGCCACCTTTGCCAATGCCTGAACCAGTGCCGCCCGCCATCGCTTCTAGGCTTAAATCGCCTGCACGCGCATGGGCCACAAATTGAGCGTTGGGATTTTTACGGGGGTCAGATTCGTACAGCCCGCGTTGATCGGTCAAGATGATGAGGGCATCCGCTTCAATCAGATTGGTGACCAGTGCGCCGAGCGTGTCGTTGTCGCCTACTGCGATTTCGTCGGTTGCGACGGTATCGTTTTCATTGACGATAGGCACGACGCCCAGGCGTAGCAACGCGAACAGCGTAGAGCGTGCATTCAGATACCTCTGGCGATCCGCGAGGTCTTCGTGCGTAAGCAAAATTTGTGCGGTGCGAAGATTGTGTTTAGCAAAGGCGACCTCGTACGCCTGAGCCAAGCCCATTTGGCCAACGGCTGCTGCGGCTTGAAGTTCGTGCATCGAGGTCGGGCGCTTGTCCCAGCCGAGACGTGCCATCCCCTCGGCAATTGCACCGCTCGATACCAGCACAACTTGCTTGCCTTGCTGGCGCAAGGCGGCGATTTGTCCAGCCCATTGTGCAACGGCTTCTCGATCCAAGCCTTTGCCATCGTTCGTGACAAGGGAAGAGCCCACCTTGGACACGATGCGTGAGGCTGAAGCAATGACAGAGACTTGAGCGGTAGAGGCGGTCATGACGGTTGACGGTGGTTAGTCAGTGGTGGGTGCTGGCCCGGCGCTGCGGGTTTCGTCAAAACGCGGATCTTCAGCAACATAGGTGCCATCTGCTTTATCTTCGGCGATATTGTCTTCTTGCCGATAAGCATCGATCGCGTCTTGCAAATCCCAGATCAGTTGTTGCGTGCCATCACCCGACAAAGCGGAGATCGCATACACGGGTCCTTTCCATTTGTATTCTTTGCAGAAGCGTTTTTTCACTTCTTCTGGGTTGGGCACCATGTCTAGCTTGTTCAGCACGAGCCAGCGTGGTTTGCTGTGAAGCGTTTCGTCATACAGACGCAATTCTTCGACAATGGCGCGGGCTTCGCCCACGGCACGTGAAACGGCGTCTTCATCGGGATCGTGCGAAGAGACATCGACAACATGCAACAAAATGCGAGTGCGTGATAAGTGCCGCAAAAATAGATGACCCAGCCCTGCGCCTTCTGAAGCGCCTTCGATCAAACCAGGAATATCCGCCACCACAAAGCTGCGCGACTCGGAAGTCCGGACGACGCCGAGGTTTGGGTGCAGCGTGGTGAACGGATAGTCAGCGATCTTGGGTTTTGCATTTGAGATGCGGCTAATGAGCGTGGATTTGCCTGCGTTGGGCATGCCAAGCAAGCCGACGTCCGCAAGAACTTTTAGCTCCATGCGTAAGCGACGGTGTTCGCCTTCTTTGCCAGGCGTCCACTGCTTAGGAGCACGATTTACGCTGGACTTAAAGTGTACGTTGCCGAGCCCGCCGTCTCCGCCGGCGGCCAGCACCACCTTTTGGCCATGACGCGTCATGTCAAAGAGTTCTTCACCCGTCTCCGCGTCAAAAATGATGGTCCCGACAGGTACGCGCAGCGTGATGTCATCAGCTGCGGCGCCATATTGGTCCGCTCCGCGACCGTGCTCGCCGTTACGACCGACATGTTTGCGCGCATAGCGGAAATCAATCAAGGTGTTGATATTGCGGTCGGCCGCTGCAAAGACACTACCGCCTTTGCCACCATCGCCACCATCTGGTCCACCCTTTGGGATGAATTTCTCGCGGCGAAAGCTATGAGAGCCATTGCCGCCTTTTCCAGCAATGACTTCAATAGTGGCTTCGTCGACGAATTTCATAGGTTGTTACCGTTAAATAAAAAGCCCTGCCGCTCGCGACAGGGCTTTTTGGACTGACTCGCGGATTACTCTGCAGCGATAATCGAAACAGTCGACTTATTCAGTTTGCCTTTGACTGCAAACTTAACGTGACCGTCGGTTAACGCATAAAGAGTGTGATCCTTGCCGATACCAACGTTGGTGCCGGGATGAAACGTCGTGCCGCGCTGACGCACGATGATTGAACCGGCCGGGATCAGTTCGCCACCGTAG
>CAIUZV010000433.1 GCA_903903735.1 uncultured beta proteobacterium
ATGCTGCTCACGACATCTGGATGCAGTGAGAGTTGCACAGGGAATTCACCCACAGTCTTCAGTGGACCCTCAGGTAAACGCACTTGTGCTTTTTCAATGCCAGCAAACCCAGCAGCAACCAAACCGAGCGCGATGTCCATGTTGGTCACAGAACCAAATAGACGACCATCTACACCCGCTTTTTGAGTAAGGCTAAGTGAGAAGCTTTCCAGACGCTTACCAAGCGCCTCGGCGGCACCTAATTTTTCAGCCTGCACTTTTTCGAGCTCAGCGCGACGCAACTCGAACTCTTTGAGAGCCGACTCTGTGGCACGACGTGCTTTTTTCTGGGGAATCAGAAAGTTACGGGCGTAGCCATCACGCACACGCACGACTTCACCGAGATTCCCTACGTTAACGACTTTTTCGAGAAGAATAATTTGCATAATAGGCCTCGGAATCAGTTGTGGTTGTCAGTGAAAGGCAACAGAGCCAAAAAGCGCGCACGCTTGATTGCTGAGTCGAGCTGGCGCTGATAGATCGCCTTCGTGCCAGTCAGACGGGCAGGAATGATCTTGCCGTTTTCTTGAATGAAATCACGCAGTGTGTCGAGATCTTTGTAATCAATCTCATCAACGCCGGCGGCGCTGAAACGACAAAATTTACGACGCTTGAAAAGCGGATTTTGTTGGGTGAACTTCTTTTTTTCTTTACGTTTACCGAAGAAAGCCATGATATGCCCTATTCAAATTTGTTCGATGCGCTGCGCATGCAGCCTATATTTTTGAGAATCTTTTCTGACCGGAGCCAAAAACCCTTGGACGTTTACTGAGCGTCCCAAACTTATCGTGTTAGTCATTTGTGCTAAGTCTGCCATTGCCACCACGGTGATGCTGAAGGTGATGCGACGTGGCTGACCTGCTTCAATCACTTCGGACTCGTGAGCGAGTAAGAATTCGAGAACTGGGACCCCGGACGGTGTATACCTTAGGGGAGAAAGCTCTGCGACCTGACCCTGCACTTCAAGCCGATTCACAACAAATCCGGATTACTCAATGTCGTCAGACATCGACTCTGCGGATGCCTTACGCGCCTCATCACGCTCGACTTGTTTCATCATGATTGAGGGCTCAGTCTGAGCAGCCTTGGTCTTGATCACGAGGTGACGCAATACAGCATCGTTGTAACGGAAAGAATGTTCGAGTTCGTCCAGTGTCGCTTGGCCGCACTCAATGTTGAAGCACAAGTAATGCGCTTTCACTAATTTTTGAATGGGGTAGGCAAGTTGACGACGACCCCAGTCTTCTGTGCGGTGAACTTTACCGCCCTGAGTCGTCACCAGCGCTTGATAGCGCTCGACCATCGCGGGCACTTGCTCGCTCTGGTCGGGGTGAACAATAAAAACAATTTCATAATGGCGCATGCAATGCACTCCTGAGGATGTCCGACGCGTTGCATGAAAACAAAGCGTCGGGGGCAGCCCGCCATGGCCAAACATTGGCTGGTCGAGCAAGAAAGTCTATTATTTTCGCGTATTTACGCCTAAAACGCAAATCAAGGGATGAAGCGCGCTCGAATGCTCCGCTCAATTCCCGCGGCATCCAAACCAACGCCCGCTAGCAAGGCCCCCTGCTCTCCGTGATCGATAAATCGATCCGGCAGGCCCAACTGAAGAACAGAACAGGTCAGCCCAGCCGAATTCAGAAACTCCGTCACAGCACTTCCTGCACCACCCATGATTGCGCCCTCTTCAAGCGTAACCAAGCCACGATGCTCTGCCGCCATCTGTCGTACAAGCTCAGCGTCGAGCGGCTTGACGAAGCGCATATCCACAACCGTCAGATCTAAGACCTCAGCAACCTTTAGTGCCGCAGGCAGCAAGGTACCAAACACTAACAGGGCCAAATCCTTACCCTGGCGACGCACAATCCCGCGTCCAACAGGTACCGTCTCTAAACCAGCGCTAATCACTGCCCCCGCTCCAGATCCTCTCGGATATCGAACCGAAGCCGGACCTGGGTGTTGATAACAGGTCGTTAGCAATAGTCGGGTCTCGTTTTCATCTGAGGGGGTGGCAACAACCATATTTGGGATACAGCGCAGAAAGGCGATGTCATAGTTTCCTGCGTGCGTCGCGCCGTCCGCCCCCACCAAACCCGCACGATCCAACGCAAAGGTGACGTCAAGGTTCTGCAAGGCTACATCGTGTATCAACTGGTCATACCCGCGCTGCAAAAACGTGGAATAAATTGCCACAACCGGTTTCTGTCCCTCACAGGCCAAGCCCGCAGCGAAGGTCACCGCATGTTGCTCGGCAATGCCCACGTCAAAGTAGCGCTTGGGGAAGCGTTTTTCAAACGCCACCATTCCACTGCCCTCGCGCATCGCCGGCGTCACGCCCGTGAGTCTTGGATCGTGCTCGGCCATGTCACATAGCCAGGTGCCGAAAACTTGCGTGAAGGTCGTCTTGGGTACTGCCGCGGGCTTTTGAATGCCGACGGCCGGATCAAATTTCCCGGGGCCGTGATACAGAACGGGATCCGCTTCGGCCAGTTTGTAACCTTGCCCTTTTTTGGTCACGACATGAAGAAATTGCGGCCCTTTCAAGGCACGCATATTTTGTAGCGTCGGAACCAACGCGTCTAGGTCATGCCCATCAATGGGCCCAACATAGTTAAAGCCCATTTCTTCGAACAGCGTAGCAGGTGTCACCATCCCCTTCGCATGTTCCTCAAAGCGACGCGCCAATTCAAGAACAGGCGGCACATGTTGCAACACGGCCCGCCCCATGTTCTTGGCGGCAGCATAAAACTGGCCGGACATGAGTCGAGCAAAATAGCGATTGAGCGCGCCAACGGGCGGCGAAATCGACATATCGTTGTCGTTCAAAATCACCAACAAATTGATATCGGGTGTCACGCCAGCGTTATTCATGGCTTCAAACGCCATGCCGGCGGACATCGCACCATCTCCGATGACTGCAATATGCTGGCGTGAGACCCCAGCATTTCGGGAAGCGACTGCCATGCCAAGCGCGGCCGAGATCGAGGTCGACGAATGCGCCGTGCCAAAGGCGTCGTACTCGGATTCGCTACGCTTTGGAAAACCAGAGATGCCGCCAAACTGACGCAAGCCACTCATCTGCTCTTTACGGCCCGTCAAAATCTTATGCGGATAGGACTGGTGGCCGACATCCCAAATAATGCGGTCATGCGGTGTGTCGTACACATAGTGCAAAGCGACCGTCAGCTCCACCGTTCCAAGGTTCGAGGAAAGGTGTCCGCCCGTGCGCGAGACCGACTGCAACACAAATCCGCGCAGCTCGTCCGCCAATTGCTTTAGGCCGCGTCGATCCAGTCCTTTGATATCGGCTGGACTGTGAATGCTATTTAGTAAATCTGTTGACATAGTGTTCAATGAGTTCATTCGTATCGGATCACAACAATTAGTGATCGCGCAACACAATAAAGTCTGCCAGTCCACCTAACAAACTCGCCGTATCACCCAACGGTGACAGCGCTTGGCGAGCCGTTCGATGCAAGGACGTTGCTAAAGACTGTGCGCCCTCCAGTCCCATCAAGGCCACGTACGTGGGCTTGTTTGCTGCAGCGTCCTTACCCGCCGTTTTACCCAGCACAACCGAGTCAGTCGTCACATCCAGTACATCGTCTACCACTTGAAACGCCAAGCCAATCGCGCTGGCGTACTCGTCGAGGGAGCGCTCTTGCAACGCATGCGCACCGGCCACAAGCCCGCCTAGCTTCACACTGGCCGCAAGCAACGCACCTGTTTTGAGTAAGTGCATCTGTTGCAGTTCTTGTTGCGACAAGGTTTTACCTACACTTGCCAAGTCAATGGCCTGCCCGCCAGCCATGCCCAGACTTCCCGCCGCTTGTGCGAGCAGGCGCGTCGCCTTGACGACGGTCTCAGGGGCCAAGGGCATTTGGGCCAACAAGTCAAAGGCGAGTGGCTGCAGCGCATCTCCCGCCAACAATGCGGTAGCTTCGTCGTACTGGACATGTAAGGTCGGGCGACCACGGCGTAACATGTCATCATCCATGCACGGCAAGTCGTCATGCACTAGTGAGTAAGCATGGACGAGTTCGACTGCCGCCGCAGCGCGATCCAGAGATTCATTCATCGCGCTCGTCGCTGTGTTGGGACGCATGCAGGCATTACCCGCTGCATAGACCAAGGCGGCACGCACCCGTTTTCCTCCGCCCAGCACCGCATAGCGCATTGCGTGATGCAACCGCGCCGGCACCTGATCAGCGGGCGGCAGCAAACGCTCGAGGACCAGCTCGATATGTTGCGCACGCTCAGCGAGCCAACCCGTTAAGGCGCTTTCCGTCGCTATCATGACGCTTCGCGATCCAGCCCCTCAAAGGGCTTGAGCATCCCAGCTTCAAGAACCTTGACCTGTTGCTCGGCTTGCGCCAAGCGTTCTTGGCAGATACGTGTCAAAGCAACCCCACGGCGATACGCAGTGAGGGATGCTTCGAGCGGCAACTCACCAGACTCCATCGAGGCCACGAGCGCCTCGAGCTGCAGCAAGGCAGTTTCAAAGTCTTGAGGCAAGGTCGGATCGAGATCCTCGCGGTCGGATGGCAGTGAGTCGGCCACAGATTTGTTAGCTTTGGGCAAGCAAAACTCCGTTCAGGGCTGGGTTCAAGACAAACCCGATAATTGGCAAGCTCTCTATTGTACGAGAACATCGCCCGCCCTACCCTTGGGGTACAATCGTTTTTTTATGGTGATCGGCCAATCCGATTTTTCTTCGCGCCAGTACGGTGACGTCCGTCCTGGCATTTTTATCCGTGCGGAGGGAATCATGACCGACATTGGTCGGATGGCGCATTTGGCGCCCGCTCGTACACAATTAGGCGTTAGCGCGTACTTTGATCCCGCGCTGTTTGCCCACGAGCAAAAGAGTATTTTCAAACAGTCCTCCCTCTATGTTGGGCACCAAAAGAGTGTGCCCCACCCGGGAGACTGGCGTACGTTGTCCCATGAAAACAATGGGCGGGTACTCGTTCGCTCCGAATCTGGCGTCGAACTCTTGTCAAACGTGTGCCGGCATCGGCAGGCCTTGATGCTTGGCGGCACAACCGGCGATGTGTCCGGCCATATCAATACCCATGGCAATCTTGTGGGTACTGGTGGAAATATTGTCTGCCCACTACACCGCTGGACCTACGACAAACAGGGCAGCCTGCTAGGGGCTCCGCAGTTTGACGACAAGCCTTGCCTAAACCTTGAGCGTTTCCCGCTCAAGGACTGCCATGGCCTGCTATTTGAGGGCCCGCGTAACCCGTTGTCAGATATCGGCAAACTCTTTGCTCGCCCTGAGTTCGACTTTTCAGACTATGTGCTGGATCACGTAGAGGTCCACCA
>CAIUZV010000434.1 GCA_903903735.1 uncultured beta proteobacterium
GTGGTAGGTGTCCATGCGCTTGCCGGCGAGCTCTTTTGGCCAGTGCTCTTGGGCCTCAAACGGAAAAACTTGTGTGGTTGGCATGATAAGAAAATCAAACTGCTGAAAGAGTCGTACCAACTCTTGGTACCAAGCAGTCCGAACTTTTGCTGCCTCAAAGATCTCAGGTCCAGTCAGTGCGAGACCACGCTCGATTTCCCAAATCGCTTCGGGCTTGAGTTGGCTGCGTCGTGCGCTGTCGTGGTAGTGCTGGGCGTGCCCGCCTGAAAAGGTGAAGCTGCGCAGCGTGATCCATGCACGCCACAGCTGTTCAAAATCGAAGCGTGGCTCTGCGGCCTCCACGGCGCATCCGATCGCTTTGAAATGTTCTAGCGAACGTTGTGTCAGCGCCAATAACTCAGGATCCATGGGTAGGTGGCCACCCAGATCACCCAGCCAACCAACGCGCACGCCGCGCAGGTCGCGTTCTAAAGGTTGTGCGAAGAGGCGCGGATCATCTTGCCGACGGGTCAGTGGGAGTCGAGGATCAAAGCCCGCTTGAACGCCCAATAGTAAGGCAAGGTCCGGCACGTTGCGCGCCATCGGGCCCGTCACACTGAATTGCTGAAAAAACACGTCATCGCCTGGGCCGTGTGGCACACACCCGACGGAAGGCCTGAAACCGAAGACGTTGTTGAATGCAGCGGGCACGCGTAGCGAGCCCATCATGTCTGAACCATCCGCAATGGGAAGCATGCGTAGGGCGAGCGCCACGCCTGCGCCACCACTGCTGCCGCCGGCCGAGTGTGCGGGATTAAACGCATTACGGGTGATGCCATAGACACGGTTGTAGGTGTGGGCACCGAGTCCGAACTCTGGCGAGTTTGTACGTCCAATGAAGATTGCACCGCTTTCTCGGACTCGCGCATTCGCAGCGGAGTCCACTCTTGTGATTTGACCCGCAAAGATCGGAGAGCCATTGGTGGTGACCAAGCCCGCTAAGGGGGCGATATCCTTTGGAGCTTGTGGAAACCCGTGTAGAGGACCGAGACTTTGCTTATTGTTAAGTTGCTTGTCGCGCTCTGTTGCCTGCGCGTGTAGGCCCTCTCGCGCAGGCATGGCCACGATGGCATTGACCTGCGGATTGAGGCGATCGATTTGCGCTAAGTAGGCATCCAGCACTTCGACGCAAGAAATATCGCGTCGATGAATCGCCTTAGACAGACCAACGGCGTCCATAGAAACGATGTCGGAGGCGGGTTCAATAGTAGACGTTTGCGATCGAGCATTCATGTGAGCCTCAAGTCAGTCGAGGGAGGGTTAAAGAGACGGCGGATGCAGTCGGCTAGTGATGTTGGCCGCCCAAAACAATACCGCCAGAAGTACCGCAGCACCGACTTGCGCAATCAGTACGATATCGTAAGACTGATCAATCGCCCATAGCCATGCTGCGAGGACAGGCCCCACAGCACGCGCCACGATCGTCGGAATGGTGATGAGGCCGTTGAGCGCGCCATAGGCGTGCTTGCTCAGCATTTCTGGAACGACTTGCGCGCGCACGATGGTGAAGATCCCGTTTGCGAGTCCGTAGATGGCGAACAAGATTGCAACAAACAGGAACCCGGGTGAGTCGGGGATGAAGGCAGCGAAGATAAACGGGAACAGGCTCAGCATGATGGAGCCGAGCGTGCGCATGGATACTCGGCTGGCAAAGCGACTAATGATGATTCTGCCAAGCACTTGCGCAGGTCCAATAATCGACAGCGCGAAAACAACCTCGCCCACGGGGATTTGCTTGTCGAGCAGCATGGGGTACATGTGATAAGTAAAGATAGAAAAGACCATGGAGTAGACCGTGAGCGCGATCAAGAGCAGCCAAAACACGGTGTTACGCAATGCTGCATGGACAATAGATTTATCTCGGGCGATGTTCTCAGCTTTTGTGTCGGCCTGCGCGGCATGCACGGCATCTCGTTCTGGCCTAATCCAGTGCCAGTAGCCCGCGGCACAGGCGAGGTTGACAGCGGCCAAGACCCACAGAGAGGCGCGCCAACCCCAGCCATCCATTAGGAACTGTTCGAGCGGGATGAAAACCGTACTGGCAAAGCCTGCCCAGAGCGTGATCGTTGTAATACCTGCACGGGAGTGTTGTGGACCCACGCGCCGTGCCAATACCGCGAACGCCGACTCATACAAAATCGCCGCCTGCAGTGCGCCCATCGCAGCCGCAATCACATAGAACACAAACAGATTTGTGACGGTCGACCAGGCAATAAACAACAAGGCTGCGATGATGGAGCAAAAGCAAAGGACGTGCCGACCAAAGCCTCGGTCGATCGCCACCCCAACAGGGTAGGCCAACGCTGCAGCAAGCAATAAGCCCACCGTGAGCGCACCGTACACATCAGACTTAGACCACCCTAGTTCTTGTTGCATTGCTAGAACAATGAGCGGGAAGGCGTAATAAATCGTGCCATAAGAGCAGATTTGAGCAATCCCCAGGAATCGCGCCAAACCAAGCACATTTTTAGCGGGCGAGTTCGAGTGTTGCGGCACTGTATCGCCTTGGGTTGTCATGCCAATCTCACCAATCCATCCACCGCGATGACTTTTTTCGCTTGAACGAAGAGCGGGTTGATCTCCGCCTCGAGCACATTGACCTCGTGCACGCACGCTAAGCGAGAAAAATCCACAATCGTTTGTGCAAGGACCTCGCAGTCTGCCGTGGGCAGACCACGAAAGCCACGAACCAGCTGCGTGATACGTACTTCTTTAATCATTTCACGCGCCTGCGCAATGGACACGGGTGCAATGCGAAGCGAAAAGTCTGGAGAAATTTCTGCGGTGATGCCGCCCGCCCCAAGCAGGACAGTCGGCCCAACCAGCGGATCATTTCGGTAGCCCAAAATTAGCTCAAGCAGTCGCGATTCCATTGCTTGCACCAAGACGCCATCTACCTGTGCCTGGGGAGCGCGTTGCGCAACGTTCTGTGCAATTGCCTGTGCGCTAGATTCAAGTTCTTCTGGGGTGCGAATGCCAACTTGTACGCCGCCCACTTCTGTTTTATGGGGAATATCTCGAGAAGAGATTTTGACGACAACCGGGTAGGGGACCGTATGCGCTAAATTGTTGAGCGGCAGACGCTGCGCTTGAGCAGTGGTTAGGCCGAGCGTTGCAAACAGCTGTCCTGATTCATACTCTGTGAGCAAACCCGAGCGCGGTAAGTTGGCCGGCCACGCGATCGTCGGTAAGTTAGGTGGCGCTTCAGTTTGCGCTTCAAAAAATACGGAGAGTGCGTCGGCGCAAGACTCCGGTGTTCGGAAGGCAGCAATGCCGGCTTGCTGCAAAAGCGCAAGCGATGCATTGGCTTCGGGGGCGAGAAACACTGCAAGCGCTTTGGTGACTGGCTTGTCAGCTTGAACAAGTGGTTTGACTGCGAGCTCAGGATGAAACTGTGCGGAGGAACCTACGACGCTCAGTACAGCGTCGCACCAGTCGGTTTGCAACAATTGCTCAAGCAGATCTTTGTATTGGGCACTGGTGGCCGCCAAGGTGAGATCAATAATGGGCGTTTCGCGAATTTTCATGCCGCGCGAGGCCATGTGCTGAATAAAAGCGGGTGGGGGCGGGACGGCGATCATTCCATTTAAGCCGAGATTATCGACGACGGTGGCTGCACCTCCGCCGGTTGTCGTGATGACCGCCACACGAGCAGGCGTTGGATGTGGATGCGTGTTGCCGCGATATTTTTGCGCCAGGGGGGCGAGCTCAAAAAGAGTTTCAAGATGACGGACTCGCATCACGCCATGCGCGCGTAAAAATGCGTCAACAGCGACGTCATTACCCGCTAGTGCACCGGTGTGGGATTGCGCGAGTGCATCGCCTTGCTCTGAGCGGCCGATCTTGTAAGCGATAACCGGCTTACGGCTTGCTCGGGCGCGTTCGAGCGCGGCGGCGAGCGTTGGCGCATCGCGAAGCGTCTCGAGGAAAAGCAAAATAACTTTTGTGTCGGCATCGTCCACCAAGGCGTCGATAATCTCGCCCACCGTCACGTCACTTTCATTGCCGACCGAGACAGACTTGGCAAAACCAAAGCCTCGCGCCGCGGCTCGAGCAATCAGCGAGCCCATCATTGAGCCGCTTTGGGAGACCAAGCTAAGTTCGCCGCCTAGTAGTGTTTCTGCCTCGAACGCGGCGTTAACGGATAGGATGAGGCCGCTTTTTAAGTTGGCCAATCCAATGCTATTGGGGCCGATAATCCGCACCCCGAGCTCTTTTGCTCGAGCAATTAACTTGTTTTGCTCGGCCATACCCTCTGGCCCGGTTTCGCCAAAACCATCGGAGTAGATGGTTATCACTTTGGCACCCGCATTGGCACAGCTTTCAATCAGGGGGTAGACCAAATCGCTTGCCACCATGATAAAGGCGTGGTCGATGAGGCCAGGAAGTTCGGCGAGGTCGGCGTAGGCCTTTTCGCCCATGATTTCAGACTGGGTGCGATTAATTGGATAGATCTGCCCCGCAAAACCATGCTTGCGCATGAAGCGCATCGGTCGCGCCGTATTCTTTTGCAGATTTCCAGAGGCGCCCACCAGGGCGACTGCGCGCGGAGAGAAGAGGGCCTGCTTAAAATCGATGGGCTTTGCTGCGATTTTCATTTTGTTGAAACGAGTATCAAAAACAAACGGATAATGAAAAACATGATGCTTGCGGTACGATACTCCAAAACGAGCTTTTGTCTGGTCGTCAAGATTTTCCACGCATAGCGCTCACCCCTCGGACAGCGTGTAGCGGTCTGACCTACAATCGGTTGACTGCCACTTACGAGGTGCCA
>CAIUZV010000435.1 GCA_903903735.1 uncultured beta proteobacterium
CTTTTGACGCTAACGTTCAATTAAGACCTTGTCGTCGCCAAAGCTCGCGATCGCTTCGCGCTTACAAGACGTCAGCGCTGCGATGAAATCTTTGGATGCCGTCACCACGCGCATCCCCTTGCCCCCGCCGCCCGCGCTCGCCTTGATCAAAACGGGGTACCCCATCGCATCGGCTTGTTGTCGCAAAAAATCGGGTGCTTGTTCATCGCCATGGTAGCCCGGCACAAGCGGCACGCCAGCTTTCTGCATCAACGTCTTCGCTGCGGATTTACTGCCCATCGCTGCAATCGCCGACGCGGGGGGTCCAACAAAGCAAATGCCGGCTTTCGTGCACGCCTGGGCAAACGCTTCGTTTTCGGATAAGAAACCGTAGCCGGGATGAATCGCCTGCGCGCCCTGTTCAAGCGCGACACGTAAAATATCCTCGGCCTTCAGATAGCTTTCGCTTGCGGGCGCGGGCCCCAACCGCACCGCCACATCGCATGCCGCGACGTGCTTTGATTCAGCATCCGCATCGGAATACACGGCGATGGTCTTAATGCCAAGACGGCGCGCCGTCGCTGCCACACGGCAAGCAATTTCACCACGGTTTGCAATCAATAAAGTAGTAAACACGCCGATTCCTTTTGAATGCCTTACATGCGGAACACGCCAAAGCGCGTGTCGAGAATTGGCGCGTTCATCGCGGCGGACAAGCCCAACGCTAAGACACGGCGCGTATCCGACGGCGCAATCACTCCGTCGTCCCAAAGCCGGGCGCTCGCATAGTATGGGTGACCTTCTCGCTCATATTGATCACGGATCGGTGCTTTAAAGGCAGCCTCTTGTTCCGCACTCCACGCCTCGCCTTTCGCCTCCATCCCTTCGCGCCTGACGGTCGCAAGAACGCTTGCTGCCTGCTCACCGCCCATCACTGAAATGCGCGCATTCGGCCACATCACCAATAAGCGCGGTGAGAATGCTCGGCCGCACATGCCATAGTTTCCTGCACCAAATGAACCACCAATAATGACGGTAAATTTAGGCACGGCCGCGGTCGCGACCGCGGTAACCATTTTCGCGCCATGCCGTGCGATCCCTTCGTTTTCGTATTTGCGCCCCACCATGAATCCTGTGATGTTTTGCAAAAACACCAGCGGGATCTTGCGCTGTGCGCACAACTCGATAAAGTGCGCGCCCTTTTGAGCAGACTCAGAAAACAGAATTCCATTGTTCGCAACGATCCCGACAGGCATGCCATGGATATGCGCGAACCCTGTCACCAGCGTTGTGCCAAAGCGCGCCTTGAACTCATCAAACGCTGAGTCATCCACAATACGCGCGATGATTTCGCGAACATCGTAGGGCTTGCGCGTATCAAGCGGCACGATGCCATCGATTTCGCTCGGGTCATAGCGTGGCGGCTTGACGGGCAACACAACCTGATCAGCGAGCTTTTTACGATTCAGGTTTTTGACCGCGTCCCGCGCAAGTTGTAGCGCATGATGATCATCTGCCGCGAGATGGTCTGCAACCCCCGACAGGCGAGTATGCACATCACCGCCACCCAAATCTTCAGCGCTGACTTGTTCGCCGGTTGCTGCCTTAACTAACGGAGGTCCGCCCAAAAATATCGTCCCTTGGTTACGCACGATGATTGACTCGTCACTCATGGCGGGCACGTATGCCCCACCCGCCGTGCACGAGCCCATCACCACTGCGATTTGCGCGATACCCTGCGCGGACATATTGGCCTGGTTATAAAAGATACGCCCAAAGTGGTCGCGGTCCGGAAACACCTCTTCTTGTTGAGGCAAATTGGCGCCACCAGAGTCGACCAGATAAATACAAGGTAAGTTGTTCTGCATCGCAATTTCTTGTGCGCGCAAATGTTTTTTTACGGTAAGCGGGTAATACGTTCCGCCTTTCACCGTTGCGTCGTTACAGACGATCACGCACTCGATGCCTGACACCCGGCCAATTCCGGTGATGATGCCGGCCGCCGGCGCATCACCGTTGTACATTTCATGGGCAGCAAGACCAGACAACTCTAAAAATGGCGTCCCAGGATCAAGCAGTTTTTCAACTCGCTCTCGTGGTAATAACTTGCCCCGGGCAATATGCTTTTGCCGTGCAGCGTCGCTGCCGCCAAGCGCCGTCTGTTGAAGTACCCGTTGCAGGTCTTTGACTTTTGCTTGCATGGCCGCCGCGTTTTCCGCGAAGGCCGGTGAACGGGTATCAATTTGAGATTCGATGATGGGCATACACTGCCTTTATTCGGTTGTGTTGGCGCATGACAGTTTAAGGCAATGTAACTTATGATGCCTGCTATCACGCCTAAAAGTCCGGAGACTTTCGCAATATGAACCTTCTTGAACATCAACTGCAATATCCGTTCGGCGACACCCTGCCTGCACCTGGCTTAACCATGGAGCTTGCGCCGGGCTTACGGTGGATCCGCATGCCCCTGCCGTTCGCGCTGGATCACATTAATTTGTGGCTATTGCGGGACTGCATCGAAGGCAAGCAAGGATGGACCATCATCGACTGCGGTATCAGCCGCGACGAGGTTAAAACGCTTTGGACAGAACTGTTTAACACGCAGCTTGAGGGCCTGCCGGTCTTGCGCGTGATCGTCACCCATATGCACCCTGATCATACCGGCTTAGCGAGTTGGCTATGCGAACAGTGGAATGCGCCGCTCTACATGAGCATGACGGACTACATGACGGCCAAACTTTGGACGGTCAGCAAAGGCGGAGCGTCGGGCGGTGAAAGTGCAGCCCGGCACCTGGGTCGCCACGGGATGGTCGATCCAGAGGCTCTGCAACAAGTCCGCGAGCGCGCGGGCTACTACCCAAGCCTTGTGCCAAGTATGCCCCCGTCCTACATCCGGCTACTACATGGCAGTACGCTCTCGATCAATGGCCATCGTTGGGAGGCGATCGTCGGCTACGGTCATGCCCCCGAGCACATTTCGCTTTATTGCGCAGACCTGAATGTGCTTATTTCAGGCGACATGGTGTTGCCCCGCATTTCGACGAATGTCAGCGTCTTTGACTACGAACCCCTTGCCAACCCCCTACCGCTTTATTTGAATTCACTCAACGCGTTTAATCACTTGCCCGCCGACACCCTTGTTCTACCCTCACACGGCAAAGTGTTTACAGGCCTGCACGAACGTATCGCCCAACAACATGCGCACCACGCCGAACGTTTGGACGAGGTGCTCGCAGCATGTATCACCCCACAGTCGACCACCAACATCCTGCCTGTGCTGTTTAAACGTAAACTCGATTTACACCAAACAACCTTTGCCATGGGCGAGGCAATCGCACACTTGCATGCGCTGTATTTTGAAGGAAAGCTCTCCCGCTCGCTTGATGCAGATGGCATCATTCGTTTCAAGCAAATCTAGCTTATTCGCTAATTCATAAAAGGACGCGTCGTGACTACGCATCATCTCGATACTAAATTACTTCATATTGGTAGTGCCCCATTTGATCCTGAAACAGGCACTGCGCCCGTCAATCTGCCGTCCATGCGGACCAGTACGGTTCGCTTTGAAAATCTCGCCGCACTCGAGCGGGTGTTCGCCAAGCGCGCCTCCGGTGAGCGTGCGATCAGCTATGGTCGCTCTGGCATGGACACGCACCGTGCGCTCGAAGAAGTGTTTATGCAACTCGAGGGCGGAACTTACTGCGTGCTCGCTCCTTCCGGCATGGCCGCTATCAATATCGCCTTCTTGGGTATTCTGAAGTCAGGCGACCACGTGCTGGTGTGCGACGGGGTCTACGGCCCTGTTAAAAATCTTGATCGCGCCTTACTCAAGGGCTTGGGAATTTCCGTCACGTACTTCTCGGCACAAGACGATCTCGACGCGCTCATCACTCCCAACACAAAAATGATTTATGTTGAGTCGCCCGGGTCCTTGCTTTTTGAAATGCTCGATCTGCCGGCGATGGCAGCCATTGCAAAAAATCATGGCGTGTTGCTGGCGGCCGACAACACCTGGGGCTCTGGCTATATCTACCGCCCGCTAGCGTTGGGCGCAGATATCTCGGTGGTCGCTGGAACAAAATATGTTGCGGGCCATTCCGACGTGATGCTCGGTGCGGTCATCGCTAAAGATGAGTCCGTCGCTGCGCGCTTACACTCGGCGCAATATGCAATGGGCAACTCCCTTAGCGCCGATGACGCTTGGCTGGCGCTACGCGGTGTCAAAACGATGGCTGTTCGCATGCCTCAGCACGCAATCAACGCACTAAAGGTCTGCGCGTTTTTAGATGCACAACCTTACGTCGCCAAGATCTTTCATCCTGCATGGCACAAGGATGCAGGGTACCCGCTTTGGCAGCGCGACTGCACCGGATCGAACGGCATGTTATCTGTCGAGCTCAAATGCTCACCCGACGCCGCCAAAGCCTATGTCGACGCGCTCACGCTTTATGGCATTGGGTTTTCTTGGGGCGGCTACGAAAGTCTCGTGCAATGGGTCGATCCTGGCGCGCTGGCATCACACAGCTACTGGAAGCACAGTCCCAACGCCTTGCTCCGCTTTCACATCGGACTTGAGGACATCGATGATTTAATCGACGACCTCAAGCAAGCTGCCAATCACTTGCCGCGAGCCTGAGTAATTAGCGCGTTCGCCACATCAATCGTTTCCTGGTATCCACCGGCCTCGGAGGGTGAGGTCACAAATCGACCGGCCACCGACATCGTCGGTGTGCCTTGCACACGATAGGCTGTCACCAGCTGATCGGCCCGGCCCGCTTTTGAAGACACGCCGAAGGACTCAAACGCAGCCTCAAATTTTGCACGATCCACACCTTGTGAAACGACCCACGTCGTAATTTCTGCTTTCGAAAATAGCCGCTTTTTTTGCTCATGGATTGCCTCAAATACTTTCATATGCAAGTCCAGGCGATTCATTGCCTCCAGCGTGAAATACAAGCGCTGCAGCGGCTTCATGCTGGCATTAAATGCCACGGGTACATGTTTAACAACAACATCTGCAGGTACGGTCTTCATCCATTTTTGCAATAGCGGTTCAATTACCGCGCAGTGTGAGCACGCATAAGAGAAAAATTCCTGGACTTCAATTTTTCCGGGCTCGGTGGGTTGCGCTGGGCTGAGCTCAATATATTTTGTTTGAGCGGGCGCAGCACTTTGCGCCATGCTTGCCGAAGTAAAAGATACCAGCATCAAACTAGTAAGCGCGAGGAGTACTTTTGAAAACATTGTGACTTTCATGTCTGACCGATCCTTAAAAATTACTGTCTAACGACTGCTGTAGGAATCTTTTCTTGGCCTAACTTTGTGCGAATTTGATTCATATCGTCAATGCGCGCGAACGGGCCGACACGCACGCGATTAACTTGCAATCCATTGACTTCGGCCCGTTGAATTTCAACCGGCATACCTAACAATAAAATCCTCGCGCGCAATGACTCGGCATCTTCCAATACTCGAAACGATCCGACTTGAAGGAAGTAGGGCCCACCGGTTGCAGGCGCTGTTTGTGGTTGGACCGGCGGTGGTGGAAGAGGTTCAGCCTTTGGACGTGGATTCACGGTGGCACCACCTCCGGTAGCGGGCGCGGTCGGTGTCAAGGTCGCAATCAACGACCCTAAGGCATCACCGCTTCCTTGCGCGGGCGTGCTTGCTCCTGGCGTAGACCCTGCGCCGGGTGCAGCCGACTCAGGCGCTGCGGCCGTCGTTCCCGTGTCGCGGCCGCCCATTCCCGCGTTCGGGTCGGGCGCTTGCCGTGGATCGGGAGCACCGGGTGCATCGGGGGTGCGGCTCGCCTTGTCAAAAAAAGGCATCGGCGCTTTAACAACGTAATAGGCAACACCAGCTGCAACCATCAAGCCAATGACCAATCCCGCCAATAGCCCGTATAACGTGCTTCCACCAGACGATTTATGTTTTGCCATGTTGTGTCGCTTACATCCTCTCAGGTGCAGATACGCCCAACAACTCTAACCCATTTGCAATCACCTGACGCGTCGCATCCGCAAGGCGCAACCTTGCATGCTTGAGGGCGACATCATCGACGAGTACGCGCTCTGCGTTATACCAACCATGAAAATCCGCAGCACAATCGCGCAACCAGAATGCCACTAAATGGGGTGAAAGTTCAAGTGCGGACTGCGATACCAAGGCGGGAAACTCTGCCAACCGCTGCATCAACGCAAGCTCTGACGGCGCCTGCAACACCTCAACAGATGCCGCATGCAACTGCGCTGCCGAAAGACCTGCTTGGGACAGCATCGAACAAATCCGTGCGTGTGCGTACTGAATATAGTAGACCGGATTTTCTTCGCTTTGTGATCGCGCAAGGTCCACATCAAATACGAACTCCGTATCTGCACGGCGTTGGATCAAAAAGAATCGCACCGCGTCACGACCAACCCATTCGATCAGGTCACGCATCGTGACGTAACTGCCGGCCCGCTTAGAGATCTTGACCTCTTGCCCACCACGCACGACCTTGACCATTTTGTGTAGAACATACGCGGGGTAGTCCGAAGGAATGCCCAGATTCAGCGCTTGTAGTCCTGCGCGTACCCGCGCGATCGTGCCGTGGTGATCACTGCCCTGAATATTGATCGCCCGTGTAAAACCGCGTTCCCACTTCGTGACATGGTAAGCCACGTCTGGAACGAAATAGGTGTATCCGCCCTCGGACTTACGCATCACGCGATCTTTATCATCGCCCGTGCCCAACTCCGTTGTACGCAGCCATAAGGCACCATCGCTTTCGTAGGTGTGCCCGCTTGCAA
>CAIUZV010000436.1 GCA_903903735.1 uncultured beta proteobacterium
AAGGGTACCCAAGATTAAACTTTGGTCAAGCAACTGTGAAAATCCTGCCATCTATTTAACGAAAGGATCGTCAAAAGCATATGTCAATCAAAATCGGTTTTTTACTATTCCCAAATCTCACACAGCTCGACTTGACAGGGCCTGCTCAAGTGTTAAGTCGAATCCCGGACGCCAAGGTCCATTTGATATGGAAAACAATCGAGCCCGTTTTGACGGATGTAGGTTTTACGATAAACCCTACGACAACGTTCGCTGACTGCCCGCAGCTCGACGTGCTGTGTGTTCCAGGGGGCTCTGGTATTAACGAGCAAATGGTAGATCCAGAGACACTAAGTTTTCTGCGTCAACAAAGTGAACACGCAAAATACATCACGTCAGTTTGTAATGGATCTTTAATCCTTGCCGCTGCAGGTTTACTTGTCGGCTATAAGACCGCCTGCCATTGGATGTGGAGCAGCTATCTTGAAAGATTTGGTGCGCAAGCGGTTGATGAGCGGGTCGTCAGAGACCGTAATCATTTCTCCGGCGGAGGCGTCACGGCTGGAATTGATTTTGCATTGACACTTGCCGCAGAAATTGCCGGGGAAGAGGTCGCGAAAAGAATTCAACTTGCTCTTGAATACGATCCGCAGCCTCCCTTTAGTTGTGGCACGCCCACTAAAGCTGGAGCTGCGATCGTTGAGAAGGTGCTCCTTTTGCAAGCGGAACGCATCCAGAGGATTGAAAAGAACATTGCGATTGCTGCGCAAACGCTGGGACAACAAACCGCTAAATAACTGTTGCCGCAGCTTTAGCGCGAGCTGTATGCAGCTTTCTGTAGCTATCGATTAAGCGATGATGCCTGTCGAGCCCTTCAAGCTTTGAGCTGGTCGGAGTGAGGCCGTAGAAGTTTACACTTCCATCCACCGACCCAAGCACAGCATCCATCCGTTGATCGCCAAACATTCTTCGGAAGTTAACGATGTAATCATCGAGCTGCAACTCGCTATCAAGCAGTATTTCTAATACCGCGCTGACAGCTTGATAAAACAATCTGCGCTCGATCGTATTGTCGTTGTATTGAAGAAAGGCGCCTACTAAAACAAGCGCGTCGTCAAACCGCTTTAAGGCCAGTTGAATTAAAAGCTTTAATTCCAGAACAGTGAGCTGACCCCAAGGAGTGTTCTCGTCAAATTCAATACCAATCAATGTGGCGATATCGCCATACTCGTCGAGCTCGTTATTTTCTAGACGGTCGAGTAGCGCACTGAGCTCGTTAGCATCTAAGCGGGACAAGTTCAAAATATCAGTCCGGAATAACAAAGCCTTGTTAGTGTTATCCCAGATCAGATCCTCTATTGGATAAATCTCAGAATAGCCTGGCACCACAATCCGACAAGCAACCGCACCCAACTGGTCGTACACCGCCATGTAGGTCTCTTTGCCCATCTCTTGGAGGATGCCAAGCAACCCATCGGCTTGCTCGGTGTTAGAGAGCGTACCCTGGCCAGTGAAATCCCACTCAATAAAATCGTAGGCTGGTTTTGCGCTGAAAAAACGCCAGGACACAATGCCGCTGGAGTCGATAAAGTGTTCAACAAAATTATTTGGCTCCGTCACTGCTTCGCTTGAGAATGTAGGCGGCGGTAGGTCATTCAAGCCCTCTAAGCTGCGTCCCTGTAGCAGCTCTGTCAAGCTTCTTTCTAGCGCCACCTCAAGGTTTGGATGTGCGCCGAACGAGGCGAATACGCTGCCTGTTCGTGGGTTCATCAGCGTGACGCACATCACGGGATACACCCCGCCTAACGATGCATCTTTTACCAAAATCGGAAAGCCCTGGTTCTCTAACGCACGAATGCCGGCAAGAGTGTTCGGATACTTTGCGAGCACCTCCTGCGGCACATCGGGTAAAGCAAGCTCGCCTTCTAAAATCTCTCGTTTGACTGCGCGCTCAAAAATCTCAGATAGGCATTGCACCTGGGCTTCAGCCAACGTGTTGCCGGCACTCATGCCGTTGCTGACGTACAGATTTTCAATTAGGTTGGAAGGAAAGTAAATAGTCTTGCCATCCGAATGCCGCACGTAAGGGAGCGAACAGATGCCGCGCTGCACATTCCCGGAGTTGGTATCCACCAAATGCGAGCCACGCAACTCACCGTCGGGGTTGAAGATCTCTAGGCAATAGTCATCCAGAATCTCTTTTGGCAGGGAATCGCCTTTTCCCGGCTTGAACCAGCGCTCATTAGGGTAGTGAACGAAGGCTTCATTTGCGATATCTTCTCCCCAAAATGCTCCAGCGTAGAAATGATTATTGCTCAGCCGCTCGATATACTCGCCTAAAGCGGATGCCAACGCGCTTTCTTTGGTGGCGCCTTTCCCGTTGGTAAAACACATCGGTGAGTGGGCATCACGTATATGCAAGGACCACACATTGGGAACCAGATTGCGCCACGAAGCTATTTCAATTTTGATGCCAAGATTCGCGAGTAAACCAGACATCTTCGCAATGGTTTGCTCTAAAGGTAGATCTTTGCCAACAATATAGGTACTTGCACCAGAGACGGCGTCCAAGGCCAACAAAGTCTGCGCATCGGCGTCAAGGTTCTTGACTTCTTCAATGATAAATTCTGGCCCGGCCTGGACGACTTTCTTGACAGTGCAGCGCTCAATCGAGCGCAAAATTCCCTGACGATCATGGGCAGAGATATCTTCTGGTAATTCAACTTGAATTTTGAAAATCTGTTGATAACGATTCTCTGGACTCACAATATTATTCTGTGAGAGGCGAATATTCTCAGTGGAGATTTTGCGGGTGTCGCAATATAGCTTTACAAAATACGCTGCGCATAGAGCTGAGGAGGCCAGGAAATAATCGAAAGGGCCCGGAGCTGAGCCATCGCCTTTGTATCGGATAGGTTGATCCGCGATTACCGTGAAATCATCGAACTTTGCTTCAAGACGTAGCTTATCTAGAAAGTTAACTTTGATTTCCATACGAATAATTCCAAAAATGCTGCATGAATACTAGGGAGGGAAATCCTCGCCAGAAGGTCGGGCTGACTTCTACGGGTGTCTCTAAATCAATAAAATTCCGAAGGGAACATACTCTGCAAAATTACCTTGCGCACGAATGGCTCTCTCTAAGTCATCGTGACCGCCGCTGCCAAGACCAACTTTATTTTTTCTTCTCAAACCGATCACTGCAAATGACAGCTTAATAAAGATGGCAGTTAGAATGGCAGTAATGATCGAGGTAACTAAAAGCATTGAGAACTCCAATTGAATTTCTTAGATGTTAATCAGAAAATGAAACGCTTGATTTGAGAGTCTGCTGAAGTGATGAAAGAATTAAGTAGAGAGCAGTTATTAGACATCGCCAAGTCGCCCAAAGCCGCTGTGCGCTGCTCGGAGTGTTCTTCGCTCTCTTGTCCGGGCTGGATATCGAAACCGGGTTATTTCGATCTTAGCAAACTTCGTATTGTGGGAACGCTCCGTATTGAAGGTGCTCAGGAAAGTTGGGATGAGTATCATCCAGATGGAACCAATTTTTGGTCCGAAGATGCCCCCATCTCGATCCAACATCATCCCTACAATCGATCAGACATTCTTGAGTGTGGCTGTTGCAAGAAAAAGTTTTTGCACTACACCGAATATGGCGGCTACTACCTCGATGAGCGCATCAGGGAGTTGAGTGCGCACTTTATTGTTTAAAAGTTTGCAGAATATACTCAAGCGAGCACAATATAAGCTAGCTGTTATCTCAAAAGGTAAACCGCCGTGATGCAGGATATCCATAAAGTCATCGATGCCCTTAAGCTTGAGCCACATCCAGAGGGCGGCTTTTATCGGGAAGTGCATCGATCGGAAACCATCGTTGCGGACTCGAAAGGTTCCGGCGATAAAAGTGCGTACACCAGTATTTATTACTTGCTTTCCGGAAAGGATTTTTCCGCTTGGCACCGTATTAAATCGGACGAAACCTGGTATTTCCATCTAGGGTGTGATGCGCTCATTTATTTTTTCGATGAAAATAAATTATTGCAAAACGTACAGATCGGCATCGCGTCAATGAACTTACAAGCCACCATACCTGCTAACACGTGGTTTGCTGCCAAACCAATACACGAAAATGATTTCTGCCTAGTTAGTTGTGCTGTGGCGCCAGGTTTTGAATTTGATGATTTTGAAATTGGAAGGCGTGAAGATTTAGTGGCAGAGTTTGGAATCTCAGCTAAAAGTATTCAAATCATTGAAGCGCTCACACGGGTATAGTCCTAACGCATCAGGCTATATAAAAATACCTAGAGGTGCTTCTAGCGTTAGCGAGTAGCCCGTAGCGAAACCCGAGTCCGTTATTGGGTAGGATACAGCCGTTTGCCGTGTTTAATTGTTTGGAGGACGCGGATACTTTTAATGTCGTCTGGAGTCACTTTTAATGGATTGCGATCAAGCACCACTAAATCCGCCAGCATGCCTTTCGCAATTGTTCCTTTGCTTGATTCTTCGTTGTATTGATATGCGGCGTTCACCGTAAAGCCCTGTAGCGCTTTATAGGTATCTATCCGTTCTTCCTCGCCAAGAGTTTTGCCGCTGAAGGTTTTGCGATTGACGGCGCTCCAAACTGAAAACATGACATTGGGACCTGACGACGGTGTGTCATTATGAATACCAATCCTGACGCCTAGCTTGTCAGCAGTCTTCAAAGGACTGATCTTTTTAGCTCTATCTTCGCCAAGGATCTGTAAGTACACATCGCCATACAGCCAGATATGGTTAGGCAAAGTGATGGCCATAATATGTTGATCTTGGTATTGCTTCAGCTGATCATCACGTGCAAAGAACGAGTGAGAAATCACGGTTCTTCTATTTTCGGTGATACCCGTTTCTTTTATAGCTTTGCTGATCGCCGACAAGGTCATATCGATCCCCGCATCGCCATTACTGTAGCCGAAGTACTGGATATTTTTTTGGTAGGCGAGCTTAACGTAATGATCCACCATGCTTTGCGAGTTGGCTGCGAACCCTCGCCAATCTTTACCGAAACTGCCGGTATCGGTGAATGGTTTCGTAAAGTAGGCTAGACGTAACTGCGGTGCGCCGTCCGTTGGAACCATGATGCCCGCCACTTTAAATCCACGGTCATTGCTGTCATAGGTACCAAACTTGAAATTGGGATTGGCTTTGAGTAATTCATCCACCATATCGTAGGTTGGTAAGGCAATCAAATCAATTGAAAGTACTTTCTGAGAAATAGCTGCCCGCATCTTATTCATTTCATCGATCGTCGCCTCGTAGCTTTGGGCAGTCGTGAATCCATTAGAAAGATAGACTTGCTCAGCTTTGCGGAATGTATCAAAGGTGATGTCTTGGGAGTACTTGCCTACCGCGCGGGCGACTGCATCCATGAAAGGCGCACCAATCAAGTCGCCCGTGAGCTGCCCGGTCTTGGGGTCGATGGGGATGAAACCGCCAACAGCTTTTGTTTCTTTAGTGATGCCAAGTTTTTTTAACCCAGCCGTGTTGACTTGGCCTGTTAGCGTCGAGATATTTTGTATCAACAGAGGTTGATCTGGGAACGCCTTATCTAAGTCTGCGAGGGATAGCCCGCCATCTGACAGCATGGCTGCTGAATAGCCTGAGCTAAGAATCCACCCATTGAACGGCTTGCCTTCTGCGAGCAGCTTGTTAATCGCTTGCGCTTTCGTACTGGGTGGACGCTGAGCGAAATACCCCAGATTCACACCAAGGGTGTTTTGTGCAATCAGTGCAAAATGCCCCCAGCTATCTATGAACCCAGGCATCAACGTATGACCCTTCAGATCATACAAAGTCGGATTGGATCCGGCCAGCGTTAACGCTTCGATCCTATCGCCAGCAAATGTAATTTTGTCATCTTGAACCACAATCGCTTCGACATATTGAGGCACATCTCCTTGCATCGTAAGGATATCCCCGTTGACATACACCGTTGAGGTGTTCGCGAACGTCACCAGTGAATAAAAAGCGATACAACAAGCGGCAATCGTTTGTGCGATATTCATAGGTTGGATAGAGATGATTTGAAGGTTGTGATGACGCGTATGACGCATAGTACCCGATGCTATAACTAGCCTTTCGGACAGGCGTTTGGTAACGGTTTGCCCGCAATGCGATCCTTTACCCACTCAAGATACATTGGCGCAGAAACGCCAGGAGTTGAAAAGTGTGTTTGTTCGCCTGGCAGCTGAACTCTTGCTACATTCGCTTCCATCGCACACATCTGCTTTTGATAGAGCTCATGCATAACCGGAGGTACGACAGTATCTTTTATGCCCCAGTAAATCGCGACTGGCGCGACGGGTTTGACGGGTTTGACGCTACCATCAACAAACGCCTTAATCCATGCCGAGGCGTTGCTGGCCTGGGGATTCAATAGAGATTTATAGTTGTCTCCATAGGCATAGTTAAAGGAATCACCCATCACATGAACGCATTTATTGCTTGATAATTGATCCGCAACCTTTGCACCTTCCTCAGTCAGTACATCAGTTAGTTTAAGATCGGGGTATGCAGCCTGAGTACCCCAGAGGCCCATCATAAAGTGAGTGAATAAGAATACGTTTGGGACATTCGCCGCAGTGAACTCCTTCATGACTTTTGACGCACTAGCTTCATCGAGCGGAACTTTTGGAAGCAGGGCTGCCAAATCTTCTGGCGCCAGGGCGACAAAGCCGAGATACTGTAGGTTGTCTGCAGCAGTGCCCTGTTGAGCGAGGTACTCTGGCAAACTTGCAGCGGCAATCGTTGCACCCCCACCTTGTGACCAACCGTAAATAACAGTCTTTTTGCCTGCACCGATTTCAGCCATGGAGCTGGCGGCTCTTGCAGAGTTAATCACGTCTCTGGCATTCGTTCCCGCCACAGCATATTGATGCTTGCCACCACCGCCAAGACCTTGGTAATCCGTCGCAACGACGACATAACCCTCGTTAATAAACTCTTGACCGTTCGGGATTCCGAAGTCAGTCGAACCGTTTCCATTCATTAGAAAATACTGATTGAGCGCGCGTGTTGGATCAATCACTTGGGAGGGGCCGCAGTTCTGAGCGGAGCCAGTTGTGCCATGTGCCCAAGCCAAAATGGGTCTGCCTTCTTTAGGAGCCGGGCCAACGGGAGCAATCACCAATGCGGTAGAAATCGTCTTGCGCTCACGTACATCGGAAGAAATGTACGCAATCTTCCAGGCCTGTGCGCCTTTCAATGAGGTCTTAATCTGCTCTGTCTTAATGACTTGACCCAATTTTCCAGTCGGGGATAGTTGCATGACTGATTCATAAAAGGGCGCGACAGGAGGGGCTGCGAACGCGGTAGAAAAAGCCAAGTAGAAACTTGCTACGGCTAGCTTTTGAACAAACGATTTCATGTATCGCTCCAGCGGTTGTAAGTGTATGACATATCAATAAATGCGCTTGGATGGGACTTTGACCCTAAGCCCAAAATTCCCGAATTTTTCCAGCTTCAATCTTTGCCCGATCGTACCCGGTACGTAAGGCACCGGCGATTTGCTTTGGGTCTAGTAGGTCTAGTCCGGGTGGCGTGCCAGCAACGATCCACTTTACCTTTGTCCCTGTGGCTTCAATGTCCTTAATATTCTGAGCGACCGGATGAGGAATAGTGGTCAGTATTGCTCCTGTGACACCATCCGTCAAAGTAATGACGAGTGCTCTTTTAGAGCCCGCGACTAAATCTACGTGTGCAGGATTTGAGCAAATACCGCCATCCATCACATAACGCTGACCCAGCAAGGTTGGTCCAGCAACACCGGGCAACGAACTACTTGCCGCCGCACCATGTGCCAAAGGAATGTTGTTCTTTCTAGCGGTTTGTTGACCGACCACAACTCGTTCCCCTGTGTAGCAGTCAACGCCAGTTGTATACATTCGACTTGTGGGCCAGTCTGTCTTACTGTCACCAGTCAACAATGCGGCAACTTTTTCAATGTGATCGCCGTTTAATTTGTTGTTGGCGGCTAACGCGGCGTGTCCAATGATCTTGCGCGTCTCAATGCTTCCATCGGCTGCACTCATATTGACTTGATCAGCTCTTTGCTGGCTGATATTGGGTTTAGTGACGGGCGCAATTCTGGCGAAGATTTCGGGAAACTTACCAAAAAACTCAAACTCGGTCCGCAGACGAGCGAACTCCCCCGAAAGGAGTGATGAACCCATATACGATCCGGCAGAAGTTCCAACAACCATCTCAGGGATGTTGGCCATATCTAAGCCTGCTTCGTAAAGGCCGTGAAAGAAACCACAGTACCAAGCGATGTAATACTCCCCCCCACCACCTAACACCATCGTACGATCTAAGCCTGTCGCTAGTTTTGAAATAGTAGGCTTCTCAGCAATCTCTATCGCCAATCCATCATCCACAAACAACTTTTTGGAGATCTCATTTGCCTTAAGAGCCATTGTTGTCTGGGAGTTGCTCGTTTGGGCTTGGACAGAGTGAATGGCTACACCAGACGTGCCCGCAATCGTTGCAGCCCCGACAGCAGAGGTTTTCAAAAAACTGCGGCGAGAGGATTCGGTCATGCGCACTCCGTTTATATTGTCTAAGACTAATTGCTTCGACGCGTTTGATTTGTCTATACTTTACCGTAATATAAGTCGGGTGTCGGAGAGTCAGTCATGACCCAAGAAAGCTGGAAAACCGCTTACCGCTCGTTTTATTACGAGAATGCACCCATTCCGCAAGATCTGACCCTAGATCCCAAAAGCACGGCTTTGCTCATCATAGATGTTCAAAACACTTATCTAACTGAGTCCTCGGACCCGATTGAGCGCGAACGCTGGGCGCCGTTTATGGCACGCATGCATACTCAAGTCATTCCCAACATACAACGCTTGCTTGAAACCGCGCGGGCCCGAGCGATGAATGTCCTGTTCGCTCGTATCGCTTGTCAAACACCAGATGGACGCGATCGCTCGCTTTCACAACGTAAACCGGGATTCAACAATCTTTTGTTGCCTAAAGACGACTGGGCAAGCCAGATCATTGATGCACTGAGACCGAAACCTGAGGAAATCGTTGTCCTAAAGACGACTGATAGTGCGCTTACCGGGACAAACCTTCGTCTCATGCTACATAATCTAGGCATTGAACATGTCGTTTGCGTGGGGATCTTTACCGACCAATGTGTATCAAGCACGGTACGCAGTCTGGCTGATGAGAGTTTTGACGTGACAGTTTGCCACGATGCCTGCGCCGCCGCGACAGATGAGATTCATGACAATGAACTGAAGGCTATCAACTGGATTTATTGCCAGGTAGCTAGCACGGAGGAAACCATAGGCTTTATGTATTGATTATCAATGTAAAAAAACGATTCCCTAAGGAGACAATAATGAAAAAAGTATTAGCTTTACTTGTGATGTGCTTGGGTGTTTCTGTGCCTGCTTGGGCAGATTCGGCTTTCAATCCTACGAAGCCAGTCAAGATCGTTGTGCCGTTTCCTCCTGGTGGCGGCACCGATGCCGTGTCACGGATTCTTGCGG
>CAIUZV010000437.1 GCA_903903735.1 uncultured beta proteobacterium
CATACCGGCATACCGTCAAATCAATATCTTTAAATTTGGCGAGATGCTCATCAAAAACAGGGTTGATCCAGAAATCGAAGCGAACAACCTTTTTTTTCATTTCAAAACACCTTTAGCACGAAGGCTTTGATCCACCCACTTGCGATCCAACGTCCCTTTAGCGATCTGCTTCAAGATATCTTTCTCTTTCTTTTCAACCGCCATCACCAACGCAGCCAACTCGTCAGCAATATCTGGACGAATTGCAAAAACACCGTCGTAGTCGCCAACAATAATGTCGCCGGGGTGCACAACCATGCCGTCGACGGAGACCGTGACGTTGATTTCACCAGGACCTTCTTTATAGGGGCCACGATGCGAGATTGCACGCGCAAAAACGGGGAAACTGCTTTTGCCCAGGCTATCGACGTCACGAATTGGGCCATCAATCACAAAGCCAGCGATTTTTTTGCTCGCTGCAAGCGTGGACATGATCTCACCGATGATCGCGTTGCGCTGCGGACCACCAGCGTCCACCACAATGACATCACCCGGTGCAGCCATGTCAATCGCTTTGTGCACCATCAGGTTGTCGCCAGGCGCAGTTTTGACTGTGAAGGCACGTCCTAAAATTCGACCGCCCTTGTGAAAGGGTCGCAGATCAACCGTGCCGTTTGTACGGCTCATAACGTCACTAATGTTTGCTACTGCGAGCTTGGCAAACTTCTTTAACGTTGCGTTGCTGACAGTGTGCTTGTGGGTATTGATTGAAAATCCGAGGTTGGACATAGTGACTCCGAATGAAATGTAAAAAAGGGAATGAGGTTTACTCTTTACGACCGACGTGTATTAAAAATTCAGGCGTCAACTCTTTAAGCGTATTGACACCCATCATGGCCATGTTGCGCGAGACTTCCTGCTCTAACAACGAAATTGCATGATCCACACCTGCAGGACCACCCACTGCAGCCGCATAGTTAAAGGGTCGCCCCAAAAATACGCAACGTGCACCTAAGGCAATCGCCTTGACGATATCACTACCACGACGCACACCACTATCCAACATCACCGGGCCGTCTTTGAAGGCATCCAGAATCTGGGGGAGCACTCTGAGTGGCGCGACAGCACCATCTAACTGACGTGCACCGTGATTGGACACAATCACACCATCCATGCCGTACTGTTTGCAAAGTGCCGCGTCAGCAGGATGCAGGATTCCTTTGATCACCATCGGCCCTTTCCACTGAGCGCGGATCGCTCGAACATGGTCCCAGTGCAGGTGACCACGCGAAGAAAAGTCTCGCATCACGTTCGCCGACATAATCGGCGCACCGCGGGTAGCGAAGGAGTTCTCAAAGTGCGGCATGCCATGGCGCAAAAGCGTTTTCAAAAACGTGCCAAATAACCAGCGTGGATGCGTAATACCCTGCCACGCCAAGCGTGCGCTCGGTCTGAGGGGCGTAGAGAAGCCCGTACGCACATTGTTTTCACGATTCGCCGAAGACGGCGTATCCACAGTAATCACTAATGTTTTGAAGCCCGCCGCCGCTACGCGGTCGATCAAGGGAGCGATTTGTTCCGTCTTTCCAGGCAAATACGCCTGAAACCAAGCGTCTGGTGCTCGTTCAACCAACTCTTCCATCCGTATCAACGAAGAGCCGCTCATGATCATGGGAACATTCGCACGTGCCGCCGCTTCGGCCAACACAACGTCTCCGCGATAGGCCGACATCGCCGTGATACCCATCGGCGCCATACCGAAGGGTGCGTTGTACGTCTTGCCAAACACCTCAACGTGATGACTCCGCTTCGAGATGTCGACAAGAATACGCGTGAGAAGCTCGTACTCCGCAAAGACATCGCGATTCGCCCGCAATGACTGGCCGTCTTCGCATGCACCCGCAACATACCCAAAAATTGGTCTGGGCAAACGCTTCTCAGCTTCGCGCTCAAAATCAGCGAGGGATAGAATTTTGGATAATGCGGAATCTTGATTCATGAGATGCTGTCGTGTGAATACTCAGTTCTTAAGATGGCTGGCCAACAGCAACTGGACGACTTGATTCGCCGCTGCAAACCCCATAGAAGCTGTGACATTAACGCTAGACCCATAGCCGGCGCAAGACAGTCCTTGCAAGGGGTCGTTTTGTTGCCATGCAGCAGGCAAAATCGTGGGCTGATCCACCCAAAGTACACGAACCCCCAATTTAGCGACACGCTTGCGAGGCTTGCCTTGCTCATCCACCGCTCGCGGGTAGCCGTGGCTGCGTCGCAATACGTTGCGCAAGCGCGCCAACAAGGCATCGTGCGTTGCCTCAACCAAGTCTCCTGCGCGTAAGGCCAAAGAGTCGGTTTTCCCCCCCGCACCACCACAAACAATCAAAGGAATCTTGCAGGCTCTTGCATGGAGCACCATCGCGACTTTCGCGGCCATCTGATCCGTGCAATCAATGACCGCATGGACGCCGGTAGGCAAACAGGACGCAACATTCTCTGGCGTCAAAAAATCATCGATCGCCGAGACCCTGCATTGCGGATTGATCGCCAAGATACGCTCCGCCATGGCAAGCACCTTAGACTGGCCAAGGGTTTGGGTCAGCGCATGCACCTGCCGATTCACATTAGACTCAGCAATATGATCAAGGTCGACGAGCGTCAGGGCGCCAACGCCGCTGCGCGCTAGCGCCTCAGCCGCCCAGGAACCTACGCCACCTACGCCAACCACCGCGACATGCGCCCCCCCCAATTGACTCAGTGCTTGCGGTCCATACAAACGCATCAAGCCACCGAATCGGCGCTCAATATCGTCAGGGGGCACACACGCGGTTTCAGTCTGGGGCAAGGGCATTGACGCTCGGCAAAAAAAACAATGAATGATGCATTTTTGCATGTTCCGGAAAAAAACCGTCGTCTTTACTCGACAACACGCCGAGAGAGGAACACAATTTAGCCCTAACATCGTGAGTACGCCGCCGCCCAATCCTTCCTTTGCTAACGGACCGCCAAACTTTGCCGGTCCGTTAATGCTATGCCTATTGGTCATGCTGTCCCACATCGCGATTTCCGGGGGACGAGTCGCGGTATCGCTTACCGCACTGCAATTAGGTCAAGGCACCCTCGAAGTCGGCATCCTGATCGCTGTCTTTGCCTTGCTGCCCATGCTGTTCTCTATTCAAGCAGGCCGACTCATCGATGACATCGGTCCCTGGAAACCCATGCGGGCGAGCATCATTTTCGTGGTGATCGGGACGTCTCTGCCTGTCGTTTGGCAAAGTCTGATAGGCCTCATCATCGCAGCGACGCTTGTTGGCGTCGGGCATATGACCCTGCAAATCGCAGCCCAACGACAAATGGGCCTCAGCACGGGCGAGGAGCGCCTGCGCAACTTCTCCTGGCTTTCTTTGTCGATGGCAACCTCCGGGCTCATCGGACCTCTCGTC
>CAIUZV010000438.1 GCA_903903735.1 uncultured beta proteobacterium
CATCAGAGCTTTGCTCACCCTTTGAGCGCCACTTTATCCGGGTATAATTTGCAGCTTGTCGGCGTGTAGCGCAGCCTGGTAGCGCACTTGCATGGGGTGCAAGGGGTCGCGAGTTCGAATCCCGCCACGCCGACCATTTATAATCAATGAAATCAACGGGTTACATCTCTGAGGAATGTGGCCCGTTATTCTTTGTGCCAATTCCCCTCATTTTTAGCCACACCTTTAGCCACACTGTTGGGCTTGCAGGGGCAGTCAATCCGGTGGTCCTTCGGTTGATTGGCATGAGGAAATCACAATTAACCCTCAATGAACAAACTAGTTTGTCAGGCGGGTGAATGCTGCACAACGCCCCACCGCTCCTGCTCAGTTCATTTCAACTAGTCACGATAGCAAGCCTCTACTTCTTGAGCGCAAACTAGCCCAACTGAACTTCAGCCATTAATTTTTCGTAGGTTGTGCCGAGAGCATCAGCTAAGGCACAAATGATCCCAAGAGAAGGATTCGCTATGGCCCTTTCTATCTGGCTTGCATACGTTCGATCTATTTCAGCAAGAAAAGCCAACTCCTCTTGCGTAATTCCTTTAGCAAGGCGCAGCCGTTTGACGTTGACGGCAAGTGATTTTTGAGCATTGCGTAAGGTGGACACAGCTCAAATATCAAGCCGATGAGATTGTCAGTCCACGGAAAATATTCTACATTTGAAGACCAACTCCACTGAACTTCAATGTCACGTCTACTTCTAGCAATCATCACCGCACTATTGCTCAGTGCATGCGCATCACCACAACAGAGAGCTCAGGTTGATGGCTTCATCAAATGGCGTGAAAACCGCCAAACCCAAGCGCAAATGGGACAAATACCTTGGTCAACCTTCTATGCTGAGCTGTGGTCAAGATTGAACAGCTTGCCGTCAGATCCACAAAAACCGCTCATGTTGGAAACAACAGCTAGATTGATCCCACTTGCTAGGCAGTACGAGTCAGGTCAAATCTCTAAGAATCAATTCGAGGATGCTCGTCGGATTGTTGTATCGGGCCATCAGCAAGAAAGACAAAACATCCAGCAGCGCCAGCAAGCTATCAATGATGCGCAAGCGGAGCAGCTTTACCGAATCGGTAGCCAAGTAATGCAGCCAAGAAATCCAACAATTACTTGCATCAATAACCGTACGGGTCCGGGCACTTCCATTACCAATTGCAATTGATATATGTCTTTAAATAGATTTTTTGCAGGTCTAGTGTTTAAGGTTTTGCTTAGCTTTTGTTTTGCCTTTGGATCAGTCTATGCTGGAACCATTGAGCAGGCGACGATAGTGGCTGAACCGCAAATGCAAGTTAAAAATGGTGTAGTTGAAGGTTGCGGATACCGACTTAAGGCCATACCGAAAAGCTTGCAGACTAATCGTCAGCCTGTCCTTCTCGATGCATCGTTCAACGTTTATGTCAACGGTCCTTTTGGACTTGTAAAAGGAGGTGCTGTTCAGGTAGCGAATATGAGCGGCAAACTAGGAAAACCAGTTAACAGACCAATTGAGTCGTTTTGGATCAAAGCACAAGGCGCACGCCCCACAACCCCTGCAGAGAAAAAGATGCCGTCGGAAACGAAAGGATATCTTTTATATGGAGTATCGGTTGCTGATGCGATGCGTCTATTTCAGTCCGTTTTGGAATTAGAGCCGATAACCCTCGGCATGCGGCTAAAAGGCGAGAGCGTAGACCGAATTTATTCCGGTGTTGCGATCACTGAAAACTCTAGCAACGAAGAAATTCGCCGATGTATTTCTGACCTTGCGGACACGCTAAGAAGTAGTTTGAGTGAGGAGGAGCAAAAATAGAGGTTTCCTGACTGCAAATTCCTCGGTTTACCAAGCTAAGCCGGTAATCATTAGCGATGTCGGCACGCTTTTGCCTTGGTAGTGAGCACTCAATTGACAACACCTATGACTACCTACTTCTTTACGATTCAACTCACCGATTACACCTTCATCGCTCTCGAAACCTTGCTCAAGAAAGAGTGCAAGAAAATTGAGGAACAGTACGGCATCATTGCATTCAATCCAGAAACGGGCGAGGCAAAACATCCACTAGGTGAAGTCCTGAAAACCATGCGTGAGAGTAGCGCAACGGCACAGCTGAATAGTTACTATGAGTCAGCCACTAAGAAAATTTTCCTTGAATAATCGGTAATGATGAAATTCGAGGTCGTAACTGCCAACATCGCCAACCAGCCTGACATAGAGGCAGTGGTGAATTCGGCCAATGCCAATCTTCGTTTCGGTTCGGGTGTGGCGGGTGCAATTCATGGTGCGGCAGGACCAGAGCTAGAAGACTTCTGTGAGCCATATGCTCCCTTGCCATTTGGTGTGGCATTGGTCACGCCCGCTTTCAAGCTTCCGAACAAATATGTGATTCACACGAGAGCTGCACACTATTTGAATGATGATGATCCTGAAGGCGTACTGACCAAGTGCGTGTATGCGGTAGTTGAGGCGGCTAACAAATATGAAATCAAGAGCATTGCTGTACCCGCTATAGGAACAGGTGTGTTCAAGTTTCCCAAGAAAATGGCTGCAGAAATCATGGCCAAGGCATTTCTTGCCTGTGCTGCTGCACCCAGTTCGGTGGAAAGAGTGCGAATCTGCGTCGCTGATGCTGACACTGAGCGTATCTTCAGTATTGCCTTTTTAGATAGTGATTGAGTGTCTTGTAAAACTCACCAGTTTCTGGGTTGTAATTTTCAGGCATGAAATCACTGTCCCTAATCCTGATGATTTCTTCTATTTCACTCGGTTTTTCTTCAGGTGCTGATGCGTGTTGTGTCACCTCGTCGGTTAAAACAGGTTTGTTTATTTGACCGTAATTTACTTCTGTCGGTTGGTTGTGTGCTGGCGCTGGTTGCTGACTGAATGGTATCGGTGAATTTGGAACCCTACAGAGTCCTAGGGCTTGCTTGTTTTCAATCTCGTAAACCCTATAAGGCTTTGATGGTGACTCAAACCCTATAGGCTTTGACTTGTTGCCCCCTTTGCCTTTGCTAGTGAATATTTGTGCCATTGATTTGGCTGGCTTTTCTGTTCTGCCTGCCTCGGTGTCGATGCCCAGCGCCAGCGCATAGGACAGTGGGTCACGCGCCACACTGTCACGAATAACGGCCCACACTAACGATTTGGCTGCTGGGTCTTGGCGCAACTTGTCCAGCACCTGCGAGGCTGTCTGTGTTTTGGTATGGCCACTCAGCCGCGCCCGTGGTTTGCTGAATCCAAACTTTGACGCCACATCTTTATAAAACTTGGCTTGTAGTTCGCTCAGTTTTCGTTTGTTGCCGACTGCATCGGACCCACGCAAGCGGCCGTCAATCAGGGGTACTAGCAAAACATGTGCATGATCTTGAGCTTCGTCACGGTGAATGTCGGCGCTCACAACGTTGTCCAAGCCTCCAAATGTTTCGCCTGCCCAATACGCGCAGGCGTTGAAATACGCGATAACGTCTTGCCCGTGGTTCGTGGGCAAACTGAAAACCAATTCCAGCCCGATAACCGCATCTTTGCGAGGCTTGGTAATGCCTGCCGTGGTGATCTTGTTTTTAGCTAGTTGGGCGACTTCATCGGCTATCGACGGCCCCATAAGGGTGACATTTTGGTGTGAACGGTTCGCATCGATGTGACCTGATGCGCCCAATTCAGCCTGTATGGCCCGTTTGTTGTGCCTTGCTGCCTTCATCCATATTCCGATACCTTTGAGCTTTTCCAGCCTCATAAATGCGGCCCCGGTCATGTTCGCCGCCCCCAAAAACTTTGCAGGTTGTTCGTTAGCTTGGTGGTTTTGAGGGACTTAGGATTGACTTGTTTTCTGTTCGCGGTCGAGTTGGTAACTGGCCCCACGGCCATTTTCATGTGCTGTTCGTTCATGGTTCACCCCGCTGTTTTAGGTGAACGTGCGTAGGCTTGGGTTGTTACCCATGCTTGAATCTCAGCCGCTAACCATCGTGAGCTTCGACCAATCTTCACGGGTTCGGGGAATTTGCCGCTTTGTATTTGCTGATAAATGTTGGACCGACTTAGGCCGATGCGCCTTGATAGCGTTGGCATGGTCCACAAAAGCGCGTCTGTAGGTGGTGGCGCTTTTTGTTCGTTAGTCGAGTTGATTTGCGTCATTTTCGGGTCCTTGAAAATGCGCCGCACAGTATTGACCGCGCAGCACATTGCTACGCAAGCCCGGACCCAACTATTAATTTCAATGCAATAAAGCAAGGGCGGTCACAATCCGCCAACTTAAAACCAGTTAGGGGCTTGAAGCCTAACTTCCAAACGCTGTTACTTCGTTCTACCTTGGTCGTGCATGTATTCTAGTGGCGCTTGGTGAACCATGCAAATTCATGCTACCCGTGCCAGCGTCACCAAGTTGCCTAGCTTGTTGTCCAGCAGCGCCAGCCTGTCCCCCAACCGCTGCCAAGCCTCACGCATAGGGGCTTCATATTGCGGCCGCTGATAGATGCGTTTGACCTTTGATTGTTCGGTGTGGTTCAAGCATCGCTCGATTACGTCAGGTAAAACGCCCAATTCGGCCATTAGGGTGGCTCCGGTGCGCCTGAGGTCATGGGGTCGCCATTGCCCTCCCGCCAGCGCCAGCGAATCGGTCTGCTTGCTTCGGCCGCTCATGGGTTCACCATCGCCGCGCTGTCGGTCTGCCACTTGCTTGGTGACTGTTTTGGGGCAGACGGGGCCGTCTAGCCTTGTTGCCGGGAAAACCCACGAGGTCAGCCCCGTAAGCTGGCGCAGGACCTCAAATTGACTCAGGGCCATGTCGTTCAGGTGGACCTTGTGAGCCTTGCCGTTCTTGGTGTTGGGCAGGGTCCACGTGCGCCGATCAAAATCAACGTCTTGCCACTTAGCCCCCAAAACTTCGCCAATGCGGGCGATGGTTGCTAGTTGAATCAATAGGGCGCTTTGAGATGATTCCACCAAACCTGATGTGGATAGTTTGCTCAAGAGGTCGGTTAATTCGGCCTCGGACAAAACTCGGTCACGCTCAATGCTGCCGCCTATTTTGTGTTTTTTTATTCGCGCCGTTGGGTCTGCCCCAATGTAATCACGATCAATGGCGAAACCAAATAGTTGGCGCAGGTCGCTGAAAACTCGCTCGGTCATGCGTTTGACGTCACGGGCCAGCATTGTGTCGATGATTCGCTGAATGTGCGCCTTAGTTACGTCAGCCGCTGCTACGTCACCAATGAGCGGGAAAACGTCACGATCAAACGCCCTGAGGGCCTCGCTGCCACGGTCTTGGCGTTTTCTCAGGTCAGTGCGCTTCCATAACTCAAACAAGGTCTTCACTGTGATTCTGGCATCTTTGGCTGCGAGTTCTTGCAGGCGGTTGACTTGGGCTTGCTTGGCTTCGATCTGGTCGGCTTGTTTTTTCAGGCGGTCGGCCTTTTTGTCTGCAATAGGGTCTTTACCGTTAGCCTTGTCAGTGGCCAGTTGGTTTTTGATTTCCCGTAATTCTTTGAGCGACTTACCGCCCGATTCTTTCCATGTGCCTATTGCTGTCTGTCGGACCTTGCCGCCGATTTTGTACCGCCACACCACATGAACGCTGATTCCCCCATCCTTGGCTGCTCTAACGCTTCCATAAAGCGATTCTCCCATGCTGATGCGCCGCCCATTGTCTTGGCTTGTCAGTGCCTGTAATGCCTTTACCGTAATCACTGCCATTTTGTTTATCTCACTTTTAGCCACACCTTTAGCCACACCGATTGGCTGGCTCTTAGTGTACCGTCTTGGCTTGTTATGGACAATGGAGCATAATTTATGATCTGTAAATTATTGATTTAATTGATTATTTTTTGATTCTGAGGTGGATTTTGGATTGATGTGGAAATACTACAACTTGCATGGGGTGCAAGGGGTAGCGAGTTCGAATCCCGCCACGCCGACCATTTATTCCAAACAAAATCAACGGGTTACAGCTTGACGGCTGTAACCCTTTTTTTGTTTGACGGATTCAAATCATGTTTTGCAAATGGTGTCGCCTGAACATCATTTTTTCAAAGACGCAAAACTATTCATCCGTCAAGTTGATGGGCTGGCCCGTCTCCAGCAGATCCATCAACAGCTGCATGACCTGCGTGCCGGAG
>CAIUZV010000439.1 GCA_903903735.1 uncultured beta proteobacterium
ACGTCGTGTTACCGACAGGCCATGCCATCCTGAACGCAGCCGACGAGAACGTCGTGGCCATGGCAGATTATTGTGATGGGGCGATCACCCTGTACGCAGCCTCGCCCGACAACCAGGCACTGCGGGAGCACATTACTGCTGGCAAGCGCGCAGCGACTATTCAACACTCACAGGTGACGCTGATTTTTGGCGAGGAACGTATTGAGGTTTTTTCTTTGGATGTGTTGGCGCCTGATCTTCGAAAATCACCTCAGATACTCGACGCCCTTCTCGCCGCGTCTGCTGCGGCCTGGGTCTCAAATATCTCGGTTGAACAGATCCGCTCTGGCCTCACCACTTTTTCTTATTAGTCCAACCCTTTGGAGAGCGGGGGCACCGCCATATTGAGCAGTATTCCTTAGTAAAATCAGCTTTCCCGACGCATTCGCATTCAATCCATATTCACTACGGGTGGCTTGATTCCCAAGTCACTTTAACAAAGGTTCATCTAGCATGACTGCTCGCACTTCTTGTCACCGCCTTCAGGTTGCCACTTCACTCTTTGATTTCATCGAACGTCAGGTTCTCCCGGGCACTGGTGTCACCAGCGCTGATTTTTGGAAAGGCTTTGACGCAATCGTGCACGACCTCGGCCCCAAAAATGCAGCATTGCTCGGCGAACGTGATCGGATTCAAACAGAGATGGACGCGTGGCATCGTGCGCATCCTGGTCCGATTCAGGACATGCCTGCGTACAAGGCATTTCTGACTAAGATCGGTTATCTCGCTCCCATCCCAGAAAAGGCTAAAGCCACGACCACGAATGTCGATGCTGAACTCGCGCTTCAAGCCGGTCCGCAACTCGTAGTGCCGGTTCTCAATGCTCGCTATGCACTGAATGCGGCCAATGCGCGCTGGGGCTCTTTGTATGACGCGCTATACGGCACAGATGCTATCTCCGAAGACGGCGGTGCAACACGCGCCGGTGGATACAACCCTGTGCGTGGCGGCAAAGTCATCGCGTACGGACGTAAATTTTTAGATCAAGCCGCCGCGCTTGCTTCAGGCTCACACAGCGATGTGACGCGCTACGCAGTGAAAGCCGGGGCATTAACGGCGACGCTCAAGAACGGCGCAATCACCGGGCTTGCAGACGGCAACAAGTTTGTAGGCTACCAAGGCGACGCTTCCGCTCCAAGCGCGGTGTTGCTAGTCAATAACGGTCTGCATATCGACATTCAGATCGACAGCACCACCAGCATCGGTCAGACGGATCCAGCAGGTGTCAGTGACATTATTCTGGAAGCAGCCCTGTCAACCATTCTCGATCTCGAAGACTCGGTTGCAGTGGTTGACGCAGACGACAAAGTGCTGGCCTACAGCAATTGGCTAGGTATCCTTAAAGGCACCTTGGTCGAAAGCGTCAGCAAAGGTGGCAAGACGTTCAACCGGACCCTCAACGCTGATCGCAAGTACACCGCAGCTACGGGTGCCAAGGGATCCAAAGATGGCGTAGTCACCCTGCACGGTCGCTCGCTGCTATTTTTGCGTAACGTTGGGCACCTGATGACCAACCCTGCAATCATTGACGGTAATGGCAACGAGATCTTCGAAGGTATTTTGGATGCGGTGGTCACGGTCGCGATCGCGCTGCACGACTTAAAGCGTAATAAGGACCACGCCTTCGGCAATTCGCGTACCGGCTCCGTATATATTGTGAAGCCAAAAATGCATGGGCCAGCCGAAGTCGCTTTTGCGAACGAACTGTTTGGTCGTGTTGAAGCAATCCTCGGCTTGCCCGCCAACACTGTGAAGCTGGGCATTATGGACGAAGAGCGCCGCACGAGCGTCAACCTCAAGGCATGCATCAATGCAGCACCAGCACGAGTGGCCTTCATCAACACCGGGTTTCTCGATCGCACCGGCGATGAAATGCACACCGCGATGCAAGCAGGGCCAATGATTCGCAAGGGTGATATGAAATCCAGCGCCTGGCTTGCCGCCTACGAACGCAGTAATGTGTTGACCGGCCTATCCTGCGGGCTACGCGGCCGTGCACAGATCGGTAAAGGGATGTGGGCAATGCCTGACCTGATGGCCGCCATGCTCGAACAAAAAATTGCGCATCCCAAGGCGGGTGCTAACACTGCATGGGTCCCCTCGCCAACTGCAGCCACTCTCCACGCGCTTCATTATCATCAAGTTGACGTTGCGGGCGTTCAATCTGAATTAGAAATACTTGACGCATCCGCAGAAATTTCTCGTCTGCTCAATGATCTTTTGCAAATCCCTGTCGCCGCAAAACCCGAATGGTCGGCTGCGGTTATTCAGCATGAACTTGATAACAATGCGAAAGGTATTTTGTGCTCTGGTGTGCGCTGGATTGATCAAGGCGTGGGTTGCTCGATGGTCCCTGATATTCATAACGTCGGACTAATGGAGGATCGTGCAACCCTGCGTATCTCG
>CAIUZV010000440.1 GCA_903903735.1 uncultured beta proteobacterium
GCCCCTCAGCATTGAATTTATGCCCCGAATATCGTTTGTTTAACTATTGCTTTATTTCTTTTCGTCTGGAGCATCCATGAGCAATCTCGTCAAAGCCATCCGCATCGAACAAAACGGCGGTCCCGAAGTCCTGAAACTGGTTGAAATCGAAGTGCCAGCCCCAGCTGATCACGAAATCACGATTCGCCAGCACGCGGCCGGACTGAACTTTATTGATATTTATTTCCGTGATGGTCTGTACAAGAACCCGCTGCCGCACGGCCTAGGTTTTGAGGGTGCAGGCGATGTGACTGCAGTGGGTAAGGCAGTCAAACAATTCAAAGTGGGTGATCGGGTTGCCTACGGCCAAAGCCCCTTGGGCGGTTACGCGCAAGCGCGTAACGTACCTGCCGCGCAGGTCGTGAAGCTACCGAAGGGCATCACCTACGAGCAAGCTGCTGCCATCATGCTGAAAGGACTGACGGTTCAGTACCTGTTCCGCCAGACCTATCGCTTGCAGGGTGGTGAAACCATTTTGTTCCACGCCGCTGCCGGTGGTGTCGGACTCATCGCTTGCCAATGGGCCAAAGCGTTGGGCGTTAAGTTAATCGGTACGGCATCGAGCCCTGAAAAAGCTGCGTTGGCCAAGGCCCATGGTGCATGGCAAGTGATCGACTATTCGCGTGAAAACGTGGTCGAGCGCGTGATGGAATTGACCAAAGGCAAAAAAGTCCCCGTCGTGTATGACGGCGTGGGTAAAGACACGTGGGTGACCTCGCTTGACTGCCTGCAGCCTCGCGGTCTGATGGTCAGCTACGGCAATGCTTCTGGTGCAGTCGATGGTGTGAACCTCGGTATTCTGGCTGCAAAGGGTTCACTGTTCGTCACACGACCAACCCTGGGGACGCACGTCAACACGGCAGAGAAAATGCAAGCGGCAGCGGACGAACTGTTTGATTTGGTGCTCAAGAAAAAGATCAAGGTTCGTATTGATCAGCGTTATCCTCTTGAGCAAGCGGGTGCGGCGCAGGCGGCATTGGCTGCCCGTAAGACAACGGGTGCCACAGTATTTACGTTGGACTAAGACCCGCTGGGCTAAGCTCGAAAAGTATCCAGTAAGAAAAAAAGCCTGCCAAGAAATTGGCAGGCTTTTTTCTGTTTGGCCGCGCTAAGCTTTCGCTTCGTGGTGATAGCGTGTGACGCGATCTACCTCGTTCTTAGAGCCCAAGACCACGCCCACACGTTGGTGCAAGCTAGTGGGTTGGATATCAAGAATACGTTGATTTCCGTCGGTTGCCGCGCCACCTGCTTGCTCAACGAGCATGCTCATCGGATTGGCTTCATACATCAGGCGCAGCTTGCCGGGTTTGCTCGGCTCGCGGGAATCCCACGGATACATGAAGATACCGCCACGGGTAATGAGGCGGTGCACGTCGGCGACCATCGAAGCGATCCAACGCATATTGAAATCTTTGCCGCGTGAGCCCGCTTTACCTTCTAGGCACTCGTCGATGTATTTGCGTACGGGAGGAGCCCAATGACGCATATTCGACATGTTGATTGCAAACTCCTTGGTGTCTTCTGGGATCTTGATGTTGTCGCTTGTCAAAATCCAGGAGCCCATTTCGCGATCGAGCGTGAAGGCGACGACGCCCTGTCCAATCGTGAGGACGAGCATCGTTTGAGGTCCGTATATGGCGTAGCCTGCGACCACCTGTGTCGTGCCTGGCTGGAGAAAATCTTGTTCCGTGACTTCGCGACCAGAGGCGCTTGCCGGTGCGCGCAATACCGAAAAAATCGTACCAATCGATACGTTCACGTCGATATTGGACGAGCCATCCAGAGGATCAAACAAGAGCAAAAATTCGCCCTTTGGGTAACGATTGGGAATGAGGTGAATGGTTTCCATTTCCTCGGACGCCATGGCGGCTAAGTGGCCTCCCCATTCATTTGCCTCAAGCAATACTTCGTTAGACATAACGTCTAGTTTCTTCTGCACTTCGCCTTGAACGTTTTCACTTTCCAGACTGCCGAGCACGCCGCCTAGCGCGCCCTTGCTTACCGCGTGGCTAATCGTCTTGCAGGCGCGTGAGACGATTTCGATCAATAGACGAACCTCTGCACTCAGTGCATGGGCTGCCCGTTGTTGTTCGACTAAGTACTGCGTAAGTGTTTTGCGTTTCATGGTTTCAAAGAGGTCCTGAAGATCAAAGTGAAAGTGCTTTTGAGACGATTTCTAGTGTATTGCGAGATAAGGACGAGTGCTTGGCTAAGCGTTCGAGTTGGGCATGAATCCGCTGACTCACTTCCGGAATAAAGCGCACCCATTGGTCGCCTGCGCGGGCTAGACGCGCTGCAATCTCCGGGTTGATCGCATCCAAGGCCAATACTTGGTCGCCCCAAAAGGCGTAACCCGTTCCGTCTGGAGAGTGAAAGCCGCGTGCGTTCCCTACGCAAAACGCGAAAATGACTGAGCGCGCACGGTTGGGATTGCGTAGCGTGAAGGCAGGGTGTTTCATCAAGCCCGTAAGTGCGTCAACGCCTGTACGAGGTGAGCTGGCCAAGACGCTAAACCACTTATCGACGACCAACGGGTCGTGCTGCCATTCCTCGTAGAAACGGGTTGCCGCCGCCGCGCTCGCGTCCGGCGTGCCGTCGGTGACGATTGCCGAGAACGCGGCCATGCGATCCGTCATATTGGTTGCGTGTTCAAACTGTGTTTGCGCAAAGCCTGGCGCTTCAGGATGTTGGATCGCCATCAAATAGGAAAGCGCCAGACTTTTTAATGCGCGCTTACCAGACGGCCCTGGGGCAGGGGAATAGATCCCAGGCGTGCTGTTGGTTTTGTAGGTGCTGATCAGCGCGGCAGTCTGTAAGTGGCCGAGTTGCTCGCGAAGACGCGTGCGGACTTCTTGAACAGCCAAAGGATCCATTTGCGGCATGCGCTCGGAGACGGCGAGTCCCGGAGGAAGCGCCAGCAATCGTGCGCGGTAACCCGCATCCAGCTCTTTGTCGTGCAGGGACGCAGACCAGCTGCTTGCAATCAAGGGGTCCAACGCCGACAGTGTTCCGCTTAGTCGCCAAGCTTTCGCGAGTTCGATCATCTTGCGCGATGCGATTTCTTGTCCTGCTTCCCAGCGGGTGAAAGCATTGCTGTCATGTCCACACAGCAAGGCTAATTCTTCGTCGCTATAGGCGTATTCAATTGAGACAGGCGCTGAGAAGTTTCTGAGAAGCGATGGCGTGGGCTTCTCGCTGATGTTCTCAAATACCCACGTTTGAGTCGGCTGTATCAATTCTAGGATCGCTTGCGTGTCGGTTGAGGGCAACGCGTCAGAGCGCAGAGGCAGTGATTGGCCAGCCGAATCCAGCAGGCCGATTGTCACCGGGATGTGAAAAGGCCGCTTGTCGAGCTTGCTTGTTTTTTCCACCCCGACCGCTGGGCAGTCTTGGGTAAGTGTCATGGTGCAGCGTTTCGTTTCTGCATCGTGTTGTAACTGGACGGATACCCGCGGTGTGCCCGCTTGGCTGTACCAGCGCCTGAAAACAGCCAGATTTTTATCAGGCGTTGTTTGCTGCAGGGCCCACTCCATGGCGTTCACAAAGTCGTCGCATGTAACCGCCTGGCCATCGTGACGCCTAAAGTATTCATCCATTCCTGCGCGGAAGGCTTGTTCGCCAAGCAGGGTATGCATCATACGGATCACTTCTGCGCCTTTTGAGTAAACGGTGGCGGTATAGAAGTTGCTGATCTCTTGATAACTTTCGGGGCGGATCGGATGGGCCATTGGCCCACGGTCTTCTGGAAACTGACCTAAACGCAAGCCCATGACGTCATCAATGCGTTGCACAGCTCTGGCGCTGGCGGCTTCGGTCTCATTGAGTCCGACTGCCATCATGTCGGCGGTAAACTCTTGGTCACGAAAAACCGTCAGTCCCTCTTTGAGGCTGAGTTGAAACCAGTCGCGGCACGTCACACGATTACCGGTCCAGTTATGAAAATACTCATGGCCGATGACCGATTCAATCGCTTGGAAATTGCCATCGGTTGCGGTATTGGGATTGGCTAAAACATAGGCTGCGTTGAAAATATTCAAGCCTTTGTTTTCCATCGCACCCATATTGAAGTCGCGCGCCGAGACGATCATGAAACGTTCAAGATCTAGCTCGAGCCCGAAACGTGTCTCATCCCAGCGCAGCGCCCGCTCAAGCGACTGCATCGCCCATTCGGTTTGGTCCTCGGTGCCCACATCGCTGTACACCTGCAACAGCACACTGCGTCCGCTCGCCGTCTTGGTGTGGTGCTCGCGACAAGCAAAGTCTCCGGCGACTACGGCAAAGAGGTAGCTCGGCTTGGCAAAGGGGTCGTGCCATTGCGCTTCGTGCCGGCCGTCATCAAGGGTGGATTGACTCAACAAATTGCCATTTGAAAGCAGAAGCGGAAACTCGCTGCGTTTGGCGCGTAGCGTGACCCGGTAGATTGACATCACGTCTGGACGATCCGCAAACCAGGTGATTTTTCTGAAGCCCTGAGGCTCACATTGCGTGAAGAGTTGTTTGCCTGATACGTACAGGCCTGACAAGCTCGAGTTGTGCGCTGGCTGACAAGTGCTCACGATCACAATGTCGGCCTGATCTGGCAGAGCGTGCAAGGTTAGGGTGGTTTCAGTGAGCGCGTACTGCGCAGAAGTGATTTCACGGCCGTTTATCACAACCGAAATCAGCGCTAAATCCTCGCCATCGAGTACGAGATCGGCCGCATGAGGAACATCTTTGCGCCGTGTCACGAGCAAACGGCTTCGTACCTTGGTGAGCTCGGGGGTCAAATCAAATTCGAGATCAATCGTCGGGATAAGAAACGGATAAGGCTGGTAGTTCTCGCGGCGAATTGTGAAGCCGGTTTCTGTGCGCATGAATGCTCCAATCATTATTGAGCGCATTGTAGAGGTGAGAGGCCGAAAATATCGCGGGATCTTGCGAGGTTTTAGGTTTTCTGCCCTATGATGGGCACCGATCGTGTACTTTTACGGTCTATCGCCTGAGTTAGGCACTTATCGAAACAAAAAATATAGCGAGAGACTTATGTTTAAAACCGGAATGAGAAATCTACTTGGTTTCGTTATTGGCGCATTCTCTGCTGGATTGGCGTCGGTTGCTTTTGCGCAAGTGCCCCCTGCATTGGCGGGCAAGACTGTAAAAATTATTGTGCCTCAGACGGCGGCGGGTGCGTCGGACTCAATCGCGCGCTTGATGGCCGGCGAGCTCACCAAACGCTGGGGTATCTCTGTCATTGTGGAGAATCGTCCGGGTGCCGGAGGCAACATCGGCAGCGATGCCGTGGCCAAGTCAGCGCCGGATGGATTGACCTGGCTCATGAGTTATTCCGGGACCCACGCGATCAATCCCGCCTTGTATGGGAAGATGCCCTTTGATCCTAAAAAAGATTTGGCTCCCCTGGCCTCGTTGGCCACGTTGCCCTTTGTTTTGGTGATTAACCCACAGTTGCCTTACAAAACCTTGGCAGAGTATGTCGCCTATGCCAAAGCTAATCCAGGCAAGATCAATATCTCTTCTTCTGGCAACGGCTCGGTTAACCATCTGCTCAATGAAATGCTGGGCGCAGCGGCTGGTATCAAGACCTCGCACATCCCATACAAAGGAGCCGCTACCGCCTTGACAGACGTCATGTCGGGGCAGGTGCAGGGTTTTTACGCCAGCGCGCCTTCCGTCATGGGGCAAATCAAAAGTGGAGCAGTGCTTCCTTTGGCGGCTGCGGCGACTCGCCGTGCCGAGGCCTTGCCTGATGTACCGACCTTCGGTGAGGCAGGTTATCCAGCACTTGCGGTAGATTCATGGTTTGCATTTTTTGTTCAGGGTGCAACACCCCAAGAGTTGAAATCACAAATCCACGCAGAAATTAATAAAGTATTAGCCGATCCAGCGATCGTTGCGCAGTTATCCCAGCGCGGCGCGGCCACGATGTCGACCAATCTTGATGCTTTCCAAAAAATAGTAGACCAAGATATGGAAACATGGGGTGCGACGGTTCGTGCCTCGGGCGCGAAGATTGATTAATAGCAGAAAATTAAACTAGGAAAGTAGTTTTGTAAAATATACGTTTATTAACAATTACTTATATTGATATTCTCACAAATTACTTTAATAAGATATTGAATATAAAAAATATAAAGGCCGACAAGTTGTCGGCCTTTAACTTGAAGAAAAATTAATCTAGTTAGATTAAAAACTGCTGGCGCATCTGACCGTTTTTCTCAGCCTCGACGACCCAGAGTGGGGCTTTGCCGCGACCTGTCCAGGTGGCTCCGGAAGCAGGGTGACGATATTTTGGGGCCACAGGCTTTTTAACACCGCCGGTTTTGGCAGGTTTCGCTGTTTTGGTGGCGCCGCTTGTTTTTGTTTTGACTTTACCGAAGGCTGCTGCGATTTCTTCTGGCGAGATCTCGTACTCTTTCATAGAGCGCACGATCTGGGAAATCACAGGTTTGCGCTGTTTTGACTGGAGC
>CAIUZV010000441.1 GCA_903903735.1 uncultured beta proteobacterium
TAGTTTGACCAAATACTTTGATGAGATTACTAACTCGGATACCCATAGTGATTCTATCCAGTTGTGCAGTGTTATTTGACAGCGGGCGTTTTGCTGCGGTCAAGGAGTTTCATGGAGGGCCGGTGATTGGTTATCAGCATGAGCAAATACATGGCGATAAACACGACGACCATGCCTACTAAAGACAGCGAACTTGCAAGTCCCCAATTCGCTTGTTCGAAGAATGACCAAATCGACGTCGATAAAACGCTTGTCGACGCAGTGTAGAGAAGCACTGCCGAGGCGATTTCTCGGAAGAACGCCATGAACAGCAGGAAGTATGCGCCTTGTAGGGAGGGCATGGCCAGTGGAACTAGAATCCGCTTAATGCCTTGCAGGCGCGTCGCACCCGCTGTCCAGGCAGCTTCCTCAAGACTTTTATCAATTTGAATCATTCGGCCGCCAACCGTTTCCGTTGCATAAGACAGAAAGCGGGTGATGAAGGAGATGACCAGAATAATCAGCGTTCCGTAGATGGGTAAAGGAAGGTAAGCATAGGCCCACAGCAGACCGAGTCCGATCACAACGCCTGGCACGCCAAATGGGAGGCTGGCAATAAAGTCCAGTGTTCGATAGCCTGGAGGACGATGACGCAGCGTGAAGTAGCTAATGAAGGATGCTAAGCCGACCCCTACCAGCGCACCGAGCCCTGACACGATGAGCGTGTTCCAGAAAGAGCGTAGGGTCGCGTCGGACTCAAAGAGGAACAAATAGTTTCGCCAGGTATATGCGCCTTCAAACGGGTTGGCGCTGAAATACTTTAGAACAGAGACATAGGCAAGAATGATGACGGGCAGAATCAGCGCGCAGAGGATATAGCCCCAACACAGCGTGTTTGCTGCCCATCTCCATTTACCAAGCTCAATTAGCGTGAGGCGCCCGGCCTTGCCCGTCGTGACGGTTAAGCGGTTGCTACGCGCAATGCGACGTTGAAGCCAGATGGCTCCGCCCGTTAAGGCGCTGAGCGTCAAGCCGATTGCGGCGGCCAAGCCATAGTCGGGAGGGGGGAATTGCACTAGCAAATAAAGTTGTGTGGCGAGAACAGAGATTCGGCCAGGAATCCCCATGAGAGCGGGGATAGCAAATTGTTCAATCGAAAGAATGAAGGTGAGTACTAGGCTAGAGGTAATTGAAAAACCAAGTAGCGGCAGAGTGACCCGTCGCAATACGCCGAATGGCGTCGCGCCGGCTGCGCGTGCGGCCTCTTCGAATGTTGCGTCGATTCCCAGAATGGGGCCGCGCATCATCAAATAAACAAAAGGAATTTGGTGTAAGACGGTCACAAAAATCATCCCGCTTTTTGTATACGCGTCAACTTTCCAGGTGTCTGAACCGAAGAGCGATTCGAGGACGCCGTTAATTAGGCCTCCCGGCGAACCGATAATGATCCACGCCATTGCCAAAATGAAAGAAGGTAGAAAAAAGCTGAGGCTAACTAGCGCCGTAACCGCGTTTCCCCTACGAAAATCCGTACGATGCACGACCAGCGCAATGGCTGTGCCAACGACTGCTGCAATCACAGCAGAGGCGATGCCAATCAGAATCGTGGTGTAAAACGTCCCGAGCACACCGCTTGAAAACAGCCCCTCCCAGTTACGAAGTGTCCATTCCCCAACCTGTCCAGGCGCCGCGCTTCGTAGGCTGCCATACAGCAGGGCAACGAGCGGAATCGCAACGAGCGCTGCAACAATAAAAAAAGTAATGAGATAGATTGTGCCGAGTAAGCGACCACTATCGAATATGCTGGCATCGCGAAAGATCGGCGTGAGCGTAGTAGACTGCTGTGGGGTCGAGATATGACGCTCACTATTCATGTTCTTGGTTTTCCGCAAGGCATAATTTTTTTAGGCCGGTCATCTTAACCGGCCTAAAAAGAACTGTAAGACTAATTATTGGATACCGAAGGTCGTGCGCCAGTGATCAACAATTTGTTTTTGTTTGGCGGGCGGGAGCAACTCAAGACCATCGATTGTGTTGGGTAGTGAGGCTGTCGTTGGTAGGTGAGACAGGGGAGGTGCGCCCTTACGGGTGACGGCGAGGCCCGCAAATTCTTGCAGAAAATTTTGTCCCTTTTCAGTCATCAGCCAGTTGGCTAAAACTTTTCCTGCGTTGGGGTTCGGCGCCTTTTCGGCCACAAACATATAGCCCAGCGAGAGCGTTGTTCCAGACTTAGGATAGACCATGCCGATAGGCGCGCCGTCCGCAAGCGCAACGTTCACTGGGAGATCGGTGATTTCGGCGACATGCACGTCGCCGCGAATGACAGCCTGAAGAATACCCCCAGAGCCTTCAAAGAAGCGCACATTGTTGTCTTTCATTTTTGCGGCAGTGTCACCGAGGCCAAGTTTGTCCCAATAGGCCACGATGCCTTGAATCGACACGGACCGCCAAGGGGGGTTCATGCCAATGCGGCCCTTCCACTTTGGGTCAAATAGATCGGCCCATTCCTGCGGTACGTCAGCAGGTTTTACCCGTTGCTTGTTATAGATAATTCCTTCGCGTGCCGTTTGAACGTTGAACAACATGTTTTGTTGTTCGTGATCCACGGCAGTAGGGAAATTTTTAAGCTCAGGCGGAGTCCACTTCGCCATCCAGCCACCCTTCATGCCGTCAAAAATACGCTGGTCTGGAAAGGTGATCATGACGTCGGCGAGATGCCGGCCCGACGAGAATTCGGTGCCAAACCGTTGGATCAGAGGCGCGCTACCGAGGCGCGTCATCTCTATTTTGATGGCGGGGTATGCCTTACGAAACTCGTTAGCAAGGCGTTCGGCGCCAGCAGGGTTGAGGTTGTGATAGAGCATGACCTTGCCTTCTTTGCGCGCTGCGGCCTCGATCGCTGGCCAGTCATTGGCCTGCGAAAAAGCAAACGGAGAGGCGACGACGAGACAGGCAGCGAGAAGGGCGAGTAAGCACTTGTCTAATGCGATTTTCCAAGCGTGAGCAGCGATGCCGCTTGAGCGGGAGTGGGACTGAGCCAACATTTCTTTGTCTCCAAGATTAACCCTGCACTGAGCAGGGCAATCCTTTATGGGTGGCGCGTTCGAACGACGCATGAATACATCAGCGGTATATTCACGAATCCTGGCACAGATGTCAAGACTTATGAATAGTGAGCGGCGCATGATTACCATTAAGAAAATTGGTTTTATCGGTCTTGGTGTCATGGGTGAGCCAATGTGCCGCAATTTGGCGCAAAAGACCGGGCACCAGATTCTTGCCTACGACACGCAGGCGGCACCCCTGACTCGGCTTGGCGCGGCGGTTAACCCCGCGAGCTCAGTTGCACACGTGATGCA
>CAIUZV010000442.1 GCA_903903735.1 uncultured beta proteobacterium
ACATGAAAATGCGCGTCGCAAGCGTTTGCGGGTGCGGTGAAAGCAACTTTTTCGTTTAAATCAAAAGACACGAGACAGACTCCAGCTTCTTAGGTGGTGAATCACTTGGGTGGTGAATGAGTAGGTACAGAGTAAGTACAGAATTATTTTTTAATATCGCCAATTAGGGCGCGCAAGGCCGCAGCGTCTTTACTTGCTGCTGCGGCTAAGTAGGTGGTGTCGCTGCCTGCAATCAGAAAGCGTGCGCCTAAGCCAATTAACTGGGTTTGCAGTTCAGCATCACCGCGTATCCCGCCGATGCCCATGGCGATGCCGTGCTTCTTGCAGGCTTGCGCAACAGTTTGATAGGCTTCGAGCAGTTTGGGGTGACGTAACTGGCCAGGGATGCCCATCTCGGTACACAAATCATTTGAGCCAATCAACAGCATGTCGACGCCAGGCACGGCCGCGATAGCATCCGCATTCGCAATGCCTTCAGGCGTCTCGAGCATGATGACGACCATGTTTTCTGCGTTACCTGTCTCATTGACTTGCGCAAGAGGCATTGCTTTGTAAGCCGTTGCAGGCCCAGCACCCATGACCGAGCGGTGTCCGACAGGTGGATACTTGGCGTACGAAACGATTGCTGCCGCTTGCTCGGGTGTATTGACGTGCGGCAGGATGACGCCTTGCGCACCGCCATCTAGTGCCCGCGAGATGTCCTGACCCAGATGGCCCGGTACACGTACCAGTGGCGTCACACCGTAGGTGATGGCCGTGATGCAAATCGCAGAGGTCGCCTCAAAGCCGATCGGGCTGTGCTCCATATCGACATACAGGCAGTCAAAGCCTGCAGCGCCGACCAGTGGGCCGATATCGACGGTGCGTGCTTGACGCAGGCCCATACAAAGGGAGACCTCATCTGCGGCGAGTCGTTGTTTGAGTTTGTTTTCCATCTGGGTGATTCCTGTGACGCACTGATGTTGTACTTATTCAACCGTAATGTTGGCGCGTGCGATCACTTCGGACCAGAGCGTGATCTCGCCTTGAACCATCTTGGTAAAGACCGCTGAGGTGGTGGAGATCGGACGCACACCCGCGCCGGTAAATACCGAGACCACTTTAGGTGTGGCGACTGCTTTAGCGATTTCCTTTTGCATGCGCTCGACGATCGCGGGTGGCGTGCCGGCTGGCGCCATCATGCCAAACCAATACATCATCTTGTAGCCAGGAAAGCCTGCTTCAGCGAACGTGGGCACATTAGGCATGGCGGGATGACGTGCGTCGCCACTGACGGCTAGACCAAGCAGGCGGTTGTCTTTGATATATGCCGAGGTGGAGCCAGCACTACCAATCGCGATGTCGACTCGGCCGGCTGCAACATCCACCATCGCGGCTGCGATACCTTTGAAGGGGATGTGCACGAGCTGAGCCTTGTTTTGCATCAAAAAGGCTTCCATGGCGAGGTGGGCCGAAGAGCCCTGCCCACCGGACCCAAAGTTGAGTTTGCCGGGATTCGCGCGCGCGAAATCGATGGTCTCTTTCAGTGTCTTGGTGTCAAGGGTGGGGCGTGCGACCAAGACAGCTGGGCCATCCGCAAGCAGCGAAACCTGAATGATTTCTTTGGGGTTGTAGGGCAGCTTTTTGTACAGCGCAGCCGAGACAGCGAAGGAGTTGTCTGTGACTAGAAAGGTGTAGCCATCTGCGGGTGCTTTGGCAACGGTATCGGTGCCAAGCGTGCTGCCAGCACCACCTTTGTTTTCCACAATAACGGTTTGGCCAAGTTGGGCTGAGAGTTCGGCACCCACGGTGCGGGCTGCGGTGTCGGTAAAGGAGCCGGGGGCGAACGGCACCACCACGCGGATCGGCTTGTTGGGCCAGGCGGCTTGCGCATGCGCACTGTGCATCGTGACCGAAAGTGTTGCGGCGGCGGTGAGGGCGGTAAGCGACAAGTTGCGGACAAGGCGTTTGAAGGCGTGTGCTGATTGCATGGCAGGTCTCCGAATTTAAAATAGTTCTAATATCGTAAGAAACTATTATCCGATAAAATCTTGATAAAGTCATTTTCACCAAAATCTAAGCTAGGGTATGCGAAATGGAACAAGAATCTAAGAGTGGGCACCACCGAAATGCCCTCGGCTTTTCGCTATTGCTGCTAGGTGGAATTCTGTATGGAGCTCATCAGAACTTCTCGGAATACGTTGTCCCAAAGATAAAAAAATTTGATTGGAATTGGTTTGAAATATTTCTTTATACGATGTTCTACACCGTAGTTGACATCGCATTATTCTGCTTGTTATGCGTAGATAAAGTGATTTACAACGCGAAGTTTCATGCGTTTGTGATGGACGCGTCACGTCAAATGCATCCCAACGGAGATATGTTGGGACTAGGTACCTTAATCATACTTATCTGTTTTGGAATAGACGCGATTGCTAAGCTTCTTTACAGACTGAATAACCCATCGTCCTGAGATGAGTAGCCTCGAAAAAATGCTGGGTTTGCTGGGCGTCTTCACGACAGAGCGCCCGATCTGGTCGTCGGAAGACTTGATCCAGCATTCTGGCGCGCCAGCTTCGACTTGCTATCGGTACCTCAAGGTCTTGCATACCTCGGGTTATTTGGCGCGGGTGGCGAACGGCTCGTATGTGCTGGGCCCGCGCATCATGGAATTAGATCGCGTCTCGCGCGAGAGCGATCCAGTCTATATCGCAGGCTCACCGGTCGGACAACGCTTAACCCACGATACTGGGCATAGCTCCTTGCTGTGCATATTGTTTAGCGACTCGGTGATGTGTGTGCAGCAGGCGCGCGGACGGAATGTACCGCCGGGCTTGTTTACCCGAGGTCAGCGTCGTCCCTTGGTGGCGGGTGCTTCCGCTAAAAGCATTCTGGCGCATTTGCCGATGCATCAATTGCGGATTTTGTATGCGCGCCACGCGGAAGCGATTGGCTCCGTCGGGCTGGGCGCTGATTGGGAAGCGTTTAAGTCTTCGCTGAAACAAATCCGTCAGCAAGGTTATTGCATGACGGTGGGGGATTACAACGCCGGCATCATGTCGATCGCGGCGCCACTGTTTAACCAGGAAGGCGAGGTGCTTGGTAGCCTGGCCTTAGCTGCGTCCAACAAGACGTTGCGCTGCGAGTCGTTTCGCGACTTTGCGCCCGTGGTCATGCAAGCCGCGCAAGAGGTGAGTGCGCAGATCGCTTCAAATGAAGACATCGTTGCACTGCCTGCCCGCGCGTTAGGGTAGTCGGTGTATGCGTTGAGTTAGTTTTTCTCAACCGCCTGCATCGCATATTGTGCAGTCACCTGGATCGATGACAACACGGGCTTGCCCCATTGCTTGGTCAGTGGATCCACCACATTCAATGTCGGCAATTGTGAGCACGCGATAAACATGGCATCGACATCGCCTTTGCATAAGGGCTTGGCGCGATCGTCCACTTGGTTTTCTGTAATCTGACCCAGTGCCACGACATCTGCTGCGTAAAAGCTATCAAAATGCTCCACATCAATGTCACCGGATTGCAGAAACGCACGCAGACGAATATTGACGTCATCTTGATACGGCGTGAGCAAGGAAATATTTTGTGCACCGATGGCTTGCAAGGCTTGCACCATCGAACGTGCAGTCGTGACAACAGGCTTGCCGGTGGTCTCTGACAAACGCTCGGCGATCTCGGCATCGCCTTTGGGGCCGAGGATGAAGCCTGCTGCCGTACAGCCATAGGCGATCACATCGACAGGCGATTCATTGAATTTTTGGGCAAGTTCAACTGCTGCTTCGTTGTAGGCAGGCAAGGTCTCTTCAGTCAGTAGGCCTTTACCGCGTGGAATACGAAGCGTGCGCACGGTCGAACCCTCGGGTAGCCAGCCGAGCAATTCACCTTCCATGGTCGTGTTGTTGATCGGGACCATCAAACCCACGCGGATAGGTTTGCCGGCTAAGCGCGCGCCGGCTGAGAGGCCGGTTGTGGTTGTTGCAGTGGTTGCTGCAGTCGTTGCTGTGCTCATAAAAATCCTTTCCGTTTCTGTGTGATCGTGAGGGATTATTTCAACGGCTTCAAGGGTGGCTCGGTGCCATCAGGCAGCGGGATCTGTGCGGTGTTCAGCACCATCGCGATCATGCTGTAGTAGCCGGTGAGTGCTAGTGCATCGAGAACGCCAGGGCGTCCGAAGGCGGC
>CAIUZV010000443.1 GCA_903903735.1 uncultured beta proteobacterium
GCGCCGGTAGTGCCGGTGTTCGTTGCACGCACCATCGGACGGGAGGTCTCGATCGAACGCATGCGCGCCATTTGCCAATGCTGACGCAGCGCCCACGAATTTCCGAACCAACCAAGGTTGCTGAAGTTAGCCAAAATCGTTGCCCCGTTCGCAGGCGAAGAGGCGTTGGCTGTGTTCTGAATCGTGCTGGCCAGTTCTTGACCAAAGATATCCTCATAGCAAATGTTTGCAGCAATGCGTTGATCTTTAATCACAAAAGGAGGTTGGGGGTTGGCGCCTCGATGGAAGTCGCCCATCGGAATCGACATTAAGTCGACGAACCAACGGAAGCCCCAAGGGATGAACTCACCGAAGGGGACGAGGTGGTGCTTGTCATAGCGTAAGCCCGTCGAGGCGCGTTGAATTTGTTCAATTGTGCTGCCGGCGGTGATCCCGAGCACACTGTTTGTATAGCTGTGATCTGATGGGTTAAACAGCGCACTTCCCATCAGCAAGGTCGCGGATTGTTTGTTTGCGATATCGATCCAGGCTTGCCAGACCGACGGGGCGAGTTGATGCTGAAACACGGCCAGTACCGTCTCAGGCAAAAGAATGGCGGCAGGTGCGGGGCTGCCTTCAGGCGTTGGTGTTTGAGCGAGCCTAAGATGCTGAGCGATCACGTCTTGTAAATGAGACGGCGTAAACTTGATGCCTTGTTCGACGTTGCCTTGCACTAACCGCAAGGCGATGGGCGCACCAGCAGGGCGGGTCCAATCAATTTGGCCAATGCCCCAGCCGCTCAAACTGATCATGAGTGCAATGACCCCGGTCACCGCATGCTGCGTCTGAGCCGCACCGCGTCTTTGCGGATTCGCCATCACCAGACCTGCGATCGCTGCAGCGGCAAAAGCCGTTAGGAAAGACACGCCGTACACACCCAAGATACTTGCCCAGGGTGCAAACCAGCTGTCTACATGCGCATAGCCACTACTTAACCAGGGAAAACCTGTAAATAGGGTTGCGCGCAGCCACTCGCTTAGTGTCCATGCAGCGGCCCATACGAGCGCAGCCTGAATAGGTTGTCCGACCGTCTGCGGTGCGCGGGTTGGGTCCAGACTAAACCGGTGCGTCAGCCAGGCGGCCAGAGCGATAAAGAGCGAGAGGTAACCGCTCAGTGCAAGCAGCGCCGCAATCGCGATAGGCAAGGGCATCAAGCCATAGACATGCATGCTGATGGTGAGCCAGTAAAGACCTATCGCAAAATGTGCAAGGCCAAAGAGCCAAGCGCGACGCGCGGCGAACAAAGGACTTGGCGCGCGCCAGATGCAGCCGACCAGTATTGCCATGGTGATTAACTGAACCAGGCTTAAGGACCAACCAGGAAGCGGGTCAGGCGCGTAGGTGAGAGATTGCAATGTACCTGCCGCGAGTAGCCCAAAGGCTAGGCGCCATTTGAGCCAAACCTGCATCACGATGGTTGGGTGACCCGGCTGGAGTCCGCGCCAGCGCGTTGTCTCACGCGCAGCCACAGCGCGCGTCGCGTATCTGCACGCATGACTTCAAACCGCAAATCGCCGTGCTGTTGCATATCGCCACGTTTCGGTATTCTTCCGAGTGCGTGCGCTAGCCATCCTCCGACGGTATCGTATTCACCCACAGGAAGATCGGTGTTTAGTGCAGCATTTACCGTTTCTATTTCGGTTGTCGCCAGCATGCGCCAAGCGCGTATGCCATCGGAAAAAATCGTCTTTTCACCATCGACATCGTACTCGTCTTCAATCGAGCCAACGATTTGCTCTAGAACATCCTCAAGGGTGACTAAACCCGTGATGCCGCCGTGTTCGTCAATCACAATCGCCAAATGATTTCGGTTGCGCCTGAATTCTTGTAATAGAACATTCAAACGCTTTGTTTCGGGAATAAAGATCGCAGGACGTACAAAGTCTTTGAGGGAGAGCTCGGGAGTGACCATTAGGCGCAGCAAGTCTTTCGTCATCACAATACCGATGATGTTGTCGCGACTGCCTTCAAATACGGGGAATCTTGAGTGAGCGGTCTCAATGATTTCAGGCATGAGCGCAGCGATGGGCTCCTCGACATCGAGCATATCCATTCTGCCTCGCGGCACCATGACGTCCATGGCAGTTTGCTCCGCAACAGCCAAGGTGCCTTTCAACATGGAGTAGGCATCGGCATCGATGAGGTTGCGTTCGCGTGCGGCGTCGAGAACCGTCAGAATACCTTCCCGATCTTCGGGCTCGCGGCGCATTAAGGAAAGCAGGCGATCTAGCAGGCGGGGTCGGTTTGACTTGGCAGAAGGGCTGGGCGCTTCAGCAGCAGGATAAGGATCTGACATTGTCCGGGGACAGAGTGATGGGACGCTTAGGATAACCTGAAAGTCGTCGCTTGGTTGCGTGCGTGAAACGAATCAGGGGTAAGTACTGGCATTACATCAGGTAATAAGGGTCGCTAATTCCCATTTCGGAGAGAATTTTAATTTCAAGCGCTTCCATTTTTTGCGTATCGCGAACGCGTAAGTGGTCATAACCGAGTGCGTGCAGCGTTCCGTGGATCGTGAGATGCGCTGCATGACAAAGAAAGTCTTTACGTTGAGCGCGAGCTTCTTGCTTAATAATCGGCAAGCAAAGCACGATGTCGGCGGATGCACTGCCATCAGGCGCGATACCGTACTCAAACGTTAAAACATTGGTTGCGTAATCTTTACCGCGATATTGTGCATTCAGCATTCGCGCATCGGCGAGTCCCTCTATCCTCACGACGACAGTAAAAGCAGAGAACGCGAATGGCCGATCCTGTTGCGCAGCAGTCAGCGCGCGTTGCACCCAACGCCGGATACGCCAGCGCGGTAAAAGCGGTGCGACGGCGCCGTACTGAACGGCTAGCGCAAGCTTAAGAGTTTGATTGTTCGGCTTGCTCATAGGCGTCTAC
>CAIUZV010000444.1 GCA_903903735.1 uncultured beta proteobacterium
AGCCATCAAAATTCGTTTATTCAGCCTTGTCGCCCAAAGCTCTTCTGTCATGCCCATGCCACCATGCGTCTGAATCACCATGTGCGCAACAATCGGCCCAACCTGAGAGAGATACAGCTTCAGTAGTGAGATATCGCGCTCGGCTGGCGCCGCTCCGTTTCGCGTCGATTCAGCTTGCGCGGCAACGAAAGCGCGGAAGCATTCATAACGCACATAGGCGTCCGCCACATAGTGGCGCAACACTTGAAAACTTGAAAGTGTCACACCAAATTGCTTACGCTCCGACAAATAACGGATGGTCTGCTCCAAAACCGAGCCCATTGACGCTACGGCTTCCACGCAAACAAACAACGTCCCCATTGCGTTCGTACGTGCGAGCGCCTCACCCAGCGCTTGTCCTTGCGCAAGAATTTGAGCACCCGATACAGACAGTCCGGTGAATTTCAAACTTAGTGTATGCCGCCCATCTATTCGCATTTCGCGCGCAAACTCGACTTGAGCTGATTCTGCGGGAACTAGGAGCAGTAGAGGGCTCGTGACGCCTGGCGACACGCCATCGCAAGCGATCAAATAGTGCGTGGCGGCTGGCACCTCCTCCACCCCAGCTACTAGACCATTGATCTGCCATCCTCCAGCACTCGGCTGCGCAAACAAGCTTGTCTGCTCGTCTAACTGTTTGCAATAAGGATCTAGCGAACGCCAAACCGGCTGAATGCGGACTGAGCCGTCAGCCATCCCTGCTAATAGCGACTCTTTGCCCGCAAACTGCAGCGTAGACAGCAGCACTGCGGGCAATCCCATCCCCGAGCTAACGGGTAAAGGTAACGCATAGTGAGAGGCCCCTTCTAGCAAAGAACAAAAATCAGTGACGGCACCGCCCAGGCCACCGAAAGCTTCGGGTATCAGGCATGCAGCCCAACCGAGCTCAAGTGCCTCGTTCCACTTGGCACGACGCAGCTCAACTCGCTCAGACGGTTCTGCGGCAGTAACAGCATCCGAGTCTGCATCTTTTGCAAAAACGAGTGCGGCATCGCGGAACTCAGATTCAAAAATTGGCTTAACGATAAATGTCATGATGCTTAATGTCCAAACAGTTCGCGAGCAACCATGTTTTTCTGCACTTCATCACTCCCGCCGTAGATCGTACGAACGCGAGAATAAAAGTAGTTTTGAATCCAGAGCGTCGCCTGCTCATTCTCATCAAACGCTGAGCCCTCTTGCAGCGGCATCCGCGCAGCAAACTCTGGGCCAACAACCTCTGCACCAATTTCAGTGATGGTCTGATACAGACGTGAGCTTGTGAGCTTCAGCACCGAAGGCTGTGTCGTAATTGGTGTCTTACTCATCACCGCTTCGATGGCTTCGAGACCGAGCTCGCGAATACCACGCAATTCTGCCTCTACATTTAGTAGGCGTAACTCGAGCGCCGCTCGTCGTGCTCGATGCTTGGGTTGGGTAAGCGTCTCGGCAATTAAATGGCGCGTACGACTCAGATATTGAAATAGTGGCGCAGTGTTAGCGGAATTTAAACGCTCACGCGCCAACAAAAACTTGCCGTACTTCCAGCCACTACCGACGTCGCCAATGCAATCAGATATTGGCACTTCGACATTATCCAGAAACACTTCATTCACGTGGAGCCAGCCATCAATCGTACGAATCGGGCGTACCGTAATGCCTGGGGTCTTGAGTGGAATAATCAAAAGACTAATACCGTCTTGTTTGCGCGCCTCTTCCGACGTGCGAACCAAGGTGTACATGAGATCTGATTCCTGAGCGTGTGAAGTCCAGGTCTTCTGTCCGTTGACAATAATTTTGTCGCCACGAATCTCGCCACGCGTTTTGAGAGAGGCAAGATCCGAACCTGCGTTGGGTTCAGAATAACCTTGGCACCACCAGTCTGATCCGTCTAAGATTCCGGGCAGGTAGCGGTGCTTTTGTTCTGGACTCCCAAACTCAATTAAGACGGGACCAATATGTCGAAGCCCATGGTGGTACTGAGCAGGACAATCGTTCTCTGCGAGGACCTCACCATAAATTGCCTGTTGCTTCGGGTTCCAGCCAGTTCCCCCTAACTCCTTGGGCCAGTTTGGCGCACCCCAGCCGTGTTGATGCAATATTTTTTGCCAGCGGCTCCAGGGCTCTCGCGATAACTTGCGATTTTCAGCGACAAGCTTCCGAATGTCTTGTGGACAATTTTTTTGAACAAACGCCTCAACTTCATTTCGGAACGCCTGATAGTCAATCTGCTCACTCATTTCACAACCTTTGGCTCAACTTCGCTTTGAATCAACGGCCTTTATAGACCGGTTTACGCTTCTCTTTAAAGGCCTTGAGTGCTTCGGCCGTATCTTCAGTTTTTCCAAGTGCAACGGTCATGTTCTGCTCAAATCGATAGCCCTCGCGACGCGGCATCACTGCCGTCACTTGCGCTGCTTGTTTTGCGTAGCTCAAGGCGATCGGAGCTTTGCTTGCGATATCCGTCGCGATTTCCATGACATACGGCATCAATTCATCAGGTGGCAAACTTGCCTCGATCAAACCTAGGCGGTACATCTCATCGGCCGTGACCTTCATGCCTGTAAAGAACATTCTGCGCGCACGCGACTTTCCAAACACGCTTTGAAGCATCGCGGTGCCGCCGGCAAGACCAACGTTGATTTCGGGCATAGAGAAGAATGCTGTATTGGACGCGACCCAAATATCACAACTATTCATCAGACCAAAGCCTGCACCCATCGCCGGCCCATTAACGGCAGCGATAACAGGCTTGCTACATTCGATGATTGAGTTACTGGCTTCACGTACCAATCGGTTGTGTTTCCAGTAAGCGCCAGGTGTCGCGCCAAGATTTGGACGCTCATTTAAGTCAGCGCCCGCACAAAAAATCTTGCCTTTGCCAGTGACGATTGCGCATTTCACGTCATCGTTATCATTAAAACTATCAAAAACCTGGATGAGCTCACCACGCATCTGCGCATTTTGCGCATTATGTGGTGGCCGATTGAGCGTAACCGTTGCAATGCCGTCTGCAATCGTAAGTTCTAGTGTTTCTAATTCCATTTTTCTTCTCGCTGTGTAAATTTGTAATGGCTAATCAACTATTCAAGTTGAATGCCAGCGCCTTCCGTTTTAATCAGGCGGCGTAGCCGCGCCTCTTCTGCATCCAGAAACTTTTTGTACTCCTGTTGCTTGAGATTGGCATACGTCAAACCGGTTTTTTCGATCGCCGAGATCACTGTGGGATCTTTCAACGCCAGCTCAATACCTGCAATGATGGTGTTCTGTATGTCACCGAAGGTTCCTGTTGGCACGAAGAAGCCGAACCAGCTACCGAAGACAAGATCAATACCAAGCTCTCTAAAGGTCGGCACTTCCATTGCCGCGGGATGACGTTGGGCTGACGCGATCGCGATCGCGCTCAGCTGTCCGGCTCGCACACGCGGCATGGCCGACGGCCCATCAAATATCCCCATGATTTGTCCGCCCAACAAATCATTCATTGCGGGACCCGTTCCCTTGTAGGGGATATGGGTCATCTTGACTCCCGTCTCCATCGCAAAGAGCTCGGCAGCGATATGGGGGCTCGACGCATTACCTGAGGAGCCAAACGTCAACGCCCCAGGTTTACTTTTACCTAGCGCGATGATGTCGTTCATCGTCTTAATGGGCAAGTTCGGATTAATCACCAACATGTTTGCCGAGGTGCCAAGCAAATACAGCGGGGTCAACGCCTTAGTGTCATAAGGTAGTGATTTTTTAAGCACCGGATTTGAGGTGTAGCCATAGCTCGTGAGCAGTAAGGTATAGCCATCTGCAGACGCGCGACTCACAAGTTGGGTCCCAATGACCGTGCCACCGCCAGGCTTGTTGTCGACCACGACAGGCTGTCCCCAAATTTGGGATAGGCGTTGTGCTAACGCACGACCGTACACATCGGTCACTCCACCTGGCGGATACGGAACCACAATCGTGACCTGCCTTTCTGGATATCTTGCAAGAGCCGGCACCGCCCAAAGGGAGGTCGCTGCAAGCCACATCGTCAGTACAAATTTGAACGCTTTAGTTGTTGTCATCGATGCTTACCTCTAGGATTTATTGCTTACCAATATTGGCTTGTTCAATCACACGCTTCCATTTCGCGGACTCCGACTTGATCACAGCATCCATTTGCTCTGGCGTTCCGCCTTTGACAGTCAAGCCATTAGCCATCAACCTTTCGCGCACGACAGGATCTTGTAGAACCAAATTAAATTCTTTGTTGAGCCTATCGATGATGGGGCGAGGAGTCCCTGCGGGTGCGGTGATGTAGTTAACAGGAAAAGCCTGATAGCCAGTGAGCGTATCGCCAATCGTTGGCAACTCTGGGATCGCGGGTGTTCTCTCTTGGGTCGATACGGCTAGGGCTTTAATCCGCCCGGCTTTGATGTGAGACTGA
>CAIUZV010000445.1 GCA_903903735.1 uncultured beta proteobacterium
CACCAAGCGCTCTGATTAATAGGACATCCAACAAAAGCCTTCGGGCGCGCAACTCAGTCACCGATCGTAGACTGGTGAGCATAATGTCTTCAGCAATCAGCACCTCGATATAGTTTGCGAGTCCACCACGGTAGCGACCAGCGATCATCGTGAATGCCTCGTCGGCGGCGACCAAACCAAGTTCGGCCTGCTCAAGCTGTCCAGTCAAGGCCTTGATGCTGGTGATTGCATCCGCCACCTCTTGGAGCGCAGCGGTCAAGGTGCGATTGTAAATGGCCACAGATTCATCATAGGTCGCCTGCGCCGCCCTGAGTTCACCTTGCAGACGCCCACCGGTAAAAATCGGGAGTGAAATCGCGGGTCCTGCAGCGCCGAATTGAGATCCACCTTGAGAAAGCCGATCTAAGCCAAGAGACTGCACACCAATGAACGCGACTAAGTTGATGTTTGGATAGAAATCTGCCTGCCGTTGATCGATGCGCGAAGAAAATGCTTGTGTCTGCAGACGCGCCGCAACGATATCTGGACGTCGGCCCAGTAGATCTATCGTCAGATTATCTGGTAATCCGCTTTTCATCGAAGGCGCGGCTTTGGGTGCGCTAATCAATCGGCCGCGATCGGGGCCCGCCCCCAACAGCGCAGCGATACGGTTACGCTGTAAATCAATTTGTTCTGCAATAAGCAAAAGCTCAGTGGTCGCCTGCGCACGTTTCGAGTCCGCCTCTCGCACGCTAGCCAATGTTTCAAGGCCGTGATTAAAGCGCTCTCGGAACAAGGTCGATGTCTGGGTCCGAATCTTTACGGCACGCTGGCTTGTTGTCTGTTGGGCGAATAAGCGAGCGAGCTCGGCATAGGATGCCGTCAACGCAGTCGTCAAGACCAGCACTGCTTGGGCTTGCTCAGCTTCACTCGCCTGCAGTTCAGAGGTTGCTGCTGCCAAGGCGGAGCGGTACTTCCCCCAAAAATCTATCTCCCAATTCATACTCAGAGCAGTCTGCGCCACTTGATTCCAACCGCGCAACACCGTCGTATCGGGAGTGAGGTAGTTATAGCTTAAGCGTTGCACACCTGCCGCAGCGGTCGCACTGATTTGAGGTTGTAGCGGAGCACCTGCCACCTGCGTGTAGGCTTGGGCCCGATTCAACCGAGCCTGTGCGATCGCCAAGTTGGGGGAGCCTCTTAAGCCTTCTTCAATGAGTTGATCAAGCTGAGCATCCTGATAACTGTTCCACCAGTTCATCGTTGGCCATTGCACCACGGCAGCCGTGAAGGTCGTACTCGTCGCAAATTCAGAGGGTAGTTTTTCAATTAGCCGCGTCGAAGCAGGAGGAAGCGGTGCACAAGCAGTCAAAAGCAAGACTGCAATCAAACAGGCAGAAGAACACAACGATCTAACTGTGATCCGGTGACTGACCTGCTGTCGTATCATTTGTTAGGCCTAGTGTTCATCACATATTATTTTTCGTTAGCCAATCGCGTACCAGCAAAGCTAATTGGTCAGGCTCCTCCATTGGCATCATATGCCCACAGCGCTGAAGCACAATTAACGTTGCCTGCGCCGCCTCCGCCATTTCCTTAGATTCCTCCAGAGATCTTAGTCGATCCTGGTCTGCTGTGATGACCAGCACAGGACTTTCGATGTCACGCATTGCCTCAAGATCCGATTTTCGATCCAAGGCAGAGAGACGTGCAAACACCTCAGCCCCCAGCCGGGTACCCATATCTTTCATCCGCTGGATCAAATCTTCGTTTTCTGCGCGACTAGTGTGAACGGCACGCACCAAGGCTGCACGACTCATTCCACGAAAC
>CAIUZV010000446.1 GCA_903903735.1 uncultured beta proteobacterium
CAGCCGCCACAAACACAGAAGAATAAATACCAAACCAAATGCCGATGGTGAGAGCGAGGGCAAAGTAGTGCAGGGTAGGGCCACCAAAAAGTAGCATCGCAAGCACCATCATTTGGGTGGAGCCGTGTGTGATGATGGTACGAGAAATCGTTTGGGTAATGGCGCCGTCAATAACCTCTCGAACGGTTGCGCCACGGTCCCGACGGAAGTTTTCACGAATCCGGTCCATGATCACAACGGATTCGTTTACGGAATATCCCAAGACCGCCAAGATACCAGCGAGCACAGACAGAGAGAATTCCCACTGAAAGAAGGCAAAGAAACCGAGAATAATCACGACGTCGTGTAGGTTCGCCAACACGCCTGCCACGGCAAACTTCCATTCGAAGCGCACGGCAAGATACAGGGTGATACCAATCACAACAAAGAGCAGCGCGAGCAGACCGTTTTCAACGAGCTCTTTTCCGACCTGAGGCCCGACAAACTCAACACGTCGTAACTCGACTGTTGAGTCTGAGGCTTTCAGAGCCTTCATCACGGTGTCGCTTTGTGTCGCTGAGCTTTGCCCTGCGCCAAGTGGCAGACGGATCATGACATCGCGTGAGGTACCAAAATTTTGCACTTGGAAATCGGTATATCCGAGACCTGTGACGGCGGTACGGACTTTATCGAGTGGGGCGGTTTGCGCGTAGTTCACTTCCATGACCGTTCCACCTGTGAACTCAATCGAAAGGTGAAAGCCTTTGGTGGCAATAAAAAACACCGCTGCAACAAAGGTCAGAAAGCTAATGGCGTTCAGCACCAGCGCATTGCGCATGAAGGGGATGGTGCGACCGATTCGAAATAATTCCATGATGTCAGTCCTTTGGTTTCCAGACTGTTCCAATCGAAATCGATTGAAGCTTCTTTTTGTGGCCGTACCAGAGGTTAGCGAGCGCTCGTACGCCCACCACCGCTGAGAACATCGAGGTGAGGATGCCGAGGCAGTGCACGACGGCAAAGCCTCTGACGGGGCCCGAGCCAAACACTAACAGCGCGACACCAACAATCAGTGTCGTTAGGTTCGAGTCTAGGATAGTGCCCCAGGCGCGTTCAAACCCCAGATGAATCGCGTTTTGTGGTGATTCGCCGTTGCGCAGTTCTTCACGTATTCGTTCGTTAATCAGCACGTTTGCGTCAATCGCCATCCCTAAAGTCAGTGCGATCGCCGCGATACCTGGCAAGGTTAGCGTTGCCTGCAGCATTGACAAGATCGCGAGCAGCAACAAGATGTTGAGTGCCAAGCCAGCGGTCGAGAATGCGCCAAACAGATGGTAGTAAACCAGCATAAAAATTGCGATGCCGATAAAACCGTAAAGCGTCGAGTTGAAGCCCTTGGCGATATTGTCAGCACCTAGGCTCGGTCCGATCGTACGTTCTTCAATAATTTCCATCGGAGCCGCGAGCGAGCCCGCACGCAGTAGGAGCGCTGTATCGGCCGCTTCTTCAGCCGTCATGCTGCCCGAAATCTGGACCTGCCCGCCAGGAATTTCACCGCGTATGACGGGCGCGGTGACGACTTCACCACGGCCTTTTTCAAACAGCAAAATAGCCATGCGTTTGCCGATGTTGTCACGCGTGACGTCACGAAAGATGCGCGCGCCTTTTTGATCAAGTGTCAGGTGCACGGCGGCTTGCTGTGATTGGCTGTCACGACCCGCTTGCGCATCCTGCAAGTTTTCGCCAGTCAACACTACTTGGCGTCGAACCAGAATGGGGCGGCCATCGCGGTCTTGATAGCGTTCAAGCCCGAAAGGTACCGTGCCCGCAGCCAGTGCGCTTGCCGCTGCCGGGGTGTCATCGACCATGCGGATCTCAAGCGTGGCGGTACGACCCAAAATGTCCTTGGCCTTCGCAACGTCTTGTACGCCCGGCAATTGCACAACGATCCGATCGGAGCCTTGCTGCTGGATGACCGGCTCGGCTACACCGAGTTCGTTGATCCGGTTATGAAGTGTGGTGATGTTCTGTGAGAGCGCTTTTGTCTGCACGGTCGTGATTGCAGTTTGGCTCAAGACTCCAACGACTTGTAGACGCGCACCATCGGTGCGCTCTGTCATTTGCAAGTCAGGGTGCCGGGTACGCAAGGCGGAGACCGCTCGGTCACGCGTGGCCGCATTGCTAAACGATAAAACAATCGACATGCCGCTGCGTTCAATGCCACTGTTTTCAATACGTTGCTCGCGCAAGATCGCGCGCAAGTCTGTGACAAGTGAATCGTAGCGGGCAGTCAGGGCCCCTTGCATATCCACTTGCAGCAGGAAATGAACGCCGCCGCGCAGATCAAGTCCTAAATACATTGGGTTGGCGCCGATTGCGCTTAACCAACTCGGAGAGGCCGGCAGCAGGTTGAGCGCCACGGTGTAGCTCGGATCTGAAGGATTCGGGTTAAGCGCTTTTTCAATCAGGTCGCGCGCCTGAATTTGAGTGTCGGTGTTGGCAAAGCGAACACGAATGGTACCAACGGGACCGTTTTGATCAAAGGACGCGCCTGTGCTGGCGATCTTTGCCTGTTGAAGAATGCCCTGCACGCGATCAAGCATGCCTGCATCGATTTTGAGTGTGGCCTTCGCGCTAGAAACTTGCACCGCCGGCGATTCGCCGTACAGGTTCGGCAGGGTGTAGAGCAGGCCGATCACAACTGCGATCAGCACCGTCAGGTATTTCCAAAGGGGATAGCGGTTCATTGCCGACGGGGATCAAAGAGGATTGCACCCCGTCGCAACATGCGACGAGGCGGTAGAACAAAAATCACAGCGCCTTGATCGTGCCTTTTGGCAAGACGGCGGACACGGAAGCTTTTTGCATGACGACTTCGACGGCTTTATCACCATGCTCAGCGACTTGAACCGTAATGTAGTTATCGCTGACTTTTGTCACCGTGCCAAGCATGCCACCCGCGCTGATGACTTCGTCACCTTTGGCCAGGGCAGCTAACAATGCTTTGTGTTCTTTCTGGCGCTTCATCTGAGGACGAATCATCAAAAAATACAGCACGACGAACATCAATATGATCGGGGCCATCCCCATCAAGGAACCAACCGTATCGGTGGCTTGAGCCAGCACGAGGCTGGAAACTGTTTGAGCAGACATTAAGGTCTCCTTTAGATATATGCGAAACGCTCGCTATTGTAACGACTTGGTGGCCCGATCTCGAGCAAATTGCGTTCTCCAG
>CAIUZV010000447.1 GCA_903903735.1 uncultured beta proteobacterium
GCCATCACCCGCCCTCTCGGCCTCGATACACGCCGGTGGTCTGTCGCATCAATTCTCTCAAAGAAATACTCTGCCGGTGCGACCCATGTCGTGATTGACATTCCCTATGCGGAAGCAGGCAAGGTCAAATCAAAAGAGGATGGCGTCGCGTTAGGTCAACTGTTTGAGATGGTGGGTCGAGAGCTAGGGCTGGTTGTCAAGGCCTTCGCAACAAGTGGTGAGTCTCCGATCGGACGCGGTATCGGCCCTTCTCTAGAAGTTCGCGATGTCCTGCAAGTTCTAGAACAGCATCCAGACGCACCTAGTGATCTATTAGAAAAATCTCTTTTCTTTGCCAGCCAGATTCTGGCGATGGATCCGGCTGTCGGATCGGTGGAAAGAGGCGCAGACGTTGCACAACAGCTGTTGCGCTCGGGTGCAGCCCGGCGCGCCATGGAAGATATTATTCAGGCGCAAGGGCCGCAAGACTGGCCAGATCTCTCTGGCATACTCAAACACCCTGTCCACGCAACCCAAGCCGGCACCGTGCAGCAAATAGACGGTTTCGTGATCTCTGGGCTAGCCCGCCTGGCGGGTGCGCCTGCTGACAAACTGGCAGGCGTCGACATCGTCAAACCGGTCGGAAGTGCCGTCCAAGCCGGTGATTTACTCTACCGCATCCAGTCCTGCGACACCACGTTGCTAAGCAAAACGGTACAGTCTGCCGCGCAAGATAACGGTTTTAGAATTAGCTAGACCTCTAGGCGTGTCCGCTGACGATCACGGGCACCTCGGTTGCAGGCGGGGTGTTGCGGCTGCGATGACATCGGACCAATCCATCAATCATCACCATCCCAATACCCGGGATGTCTCCCAAACGCACGCTATCGAGTAAATCACGGCCTGCCGTGTGTTGCGCCCGATCCATAAAAACGAAGTCTGCGGCTCGACCTGGCTCAATCAATCCACAGTTCAGGTTACGCATGCGCGCGGTATTGCCCGTCGCAAAGCAAAACACGAGTTCAGCAGGAATGTTGCCCAGACTAGAGAGCAATGCAATCATGCGCAGAATACCGAGCGGCTGCACGCCCGATCCCGCAGGCCCATCCGTACCCAGAATCACGCGATGCGGACACTTTAAATGAATCGCATGTTGCGCGGCGGCGATGGCGACCTTCTCATTTCCGTTATGAACAATCTCGATACCGCGCGTCGATTTCTCACAGAGTTCACAGACATGGGCCTCTGACAACGACGTATGGCCACCATTGATATGCCCGATAATGTCTGCATCGGCCTCAAGCACCACATCCTTGTCGATCAACCCGGAACCCGGGATCGATGGGCCACCCGTATGTATCGTGCTTTGGATGCCGTACTTGCGCGCCCAAGCCACCATTTTTTGTGCTTCTTCACCGGCCTTGACCGAACCAAGCCCCACCTCACCAAGCAGCTTAACGCCCGCATCCGCGAGCTCTTTAAAGTCTTGCTCGGTCATCCCTTTTTCAATGACGGGTGCGCCGGCAAGCACTTTGACCCCCCCTGGACGAAAGCTGTCAAAGGCCCGTTGCGCCGTGATCGCCAAAGCCTTCAGCCCAACGATATCCTTTGGGCGCCCTGGCAAATGCACCTCACCAGCTGAAATCATCGTCGTCACCCCACCATTCATGGTGGATTCGATCCATCCCAATTGGTTCTGCCGCGGCGTCCAATCACCAAAAACGGGGTGAACATGACTATCGATCAGTCCCGGCGCCAAGCAGGTTTTTCTTACATCAATCAGTAAATCAGGCTGGGCGGTATCGCAATCTTTTTCCTTACCGACGGCCGTAATAATGCCGTCTTGCACGACCACGGTATCCGCATCCAGAATCGGCCGATCTAAGTCGCCCGAGAGCAAAAGCCCAATATTCTTAATCACAACCTTGCCAGATTTCTCTTCCGCAGCAGCCTGAGCCATACCTTTCTTCCTTAATTGTTAAGTTGGATCCGGCGCAATCGTCTTGAGCACCGTCGAAATGACAAAATTTTCCCATTGATCAAATGCCGTTTTAGCCTCTAGGTTTTCACCCAGAAAAGCCGAGAGCGTTTAGCGATTTGATTGGTAGAAATAACCCAGCGCAGCGATCATCATGTAGAGGTCGCGTGCCCTCAACTGGCTGCTGAACACCCCTGTCTGCGCGCCAGTGACTAATACTTGATCAATGACGCCAATCGCTTTAGATGAATAGTCGCGAAAACTGCTCTGTCCGATGTGCTTGCCCTTGTGGAGGTTCTCAATATTGAGAAGCGTCACGAATTCAGGGTGATCGCGGTAATAACGCAAAATAAACTGCACAATTTTTTCTAGCGAGCGCAACGGATCGAGTAAGTCGAGCTTGAGCTTAGACTCCGCAACGTTAAAACGCTTATAGATTTCCTCAATGACTGCAACGAACAAGCCTTCCTTATTACCAAAATAGTAATAAATCATCCGGTCGTGCGACTTTGCAGCTTTAGAAATCTTGTCGACACTGCCACCATCGAGCCCATACTGCGCAAAAATCTTGATCGCTGCCTTAAGCAGGTTCGCCCGTGTCGCTTGGGCCGCTTTTTCACGCACCCCTAGTTTCCGAGGAGAGTCATCTTGAACTGAGTCATTGAGGGACTGAATCATCTGTAATCACTTTCACCAGGTCAAAGATCGACGCGCACAGTCAAGAACAAGAAAAAAGAGTCATTGCCAGAGGGCAACAAATGTAATAAGGTACTAATTAATGTAGTAATTGCAACATGAAATTTTGACAAAAGCTAGTGGATTCGGATGACAGACCAGACTAAAGCAAAGATCGAATGTAACGCTTGCCCAGTGTTATGCCAGATCAGTTCGGGAAAAACCGGTGCCTGCGACCGCTATGCAAATGCAGATGGGACGCTCATACGCGTTGATCCCGTCGTGTTTTTGAACCGTAGTCTTGAAAAGAACAACGCCTCTGCCCTCGTCCCATTTGTGGGTCCGCAAAAAGTACTGGCCTCCGGCGAAATCGAATCTTGGGATCAAGACCTTTTGCACGCTAATCAAATGTTTATCTCTGGTGTAGGCGCATCCACGACTTACCCCGACTACAAACCAGCGCCCTTCATCGTAGGATCTCAGGTCGAAGGCGTCGACATGGTGACGGTCGTGACTGAAGGGATCTTTAGCTATTGCAGTTTGAAGGTCAAGATTGACACCGATCGCTACTTAGGACCTGAGCAAGCAAACGTTCTTTGTCGCGGAGAAGTAGTCGGCCATGTGACCACAGCAGAGTACGGTTCGCAAATGCTGTCGCTCGGAGGCGTGCATCACCTGACCGGCGGCAGCAAAAAAGAGGGGCGCATCACCATGGAGATGATGCAGGCCCTTGCAAACAAGCAATCCGTTGAGCTCGATATCGAGGGAGGCTCAAACCTGATCGTGCAGGCCGGTCGAGCTCCCATCGTCAATGGTATCGAAGAGAAGCGCATGCGCGTAGGATGCGGCTCAGCAGCCATTGGAATTTTCGCGCAGCAGTTTTCCGAGCTCGCCGATGAAGTCATTGTCGTGGACGATCACATCACGGGCGTCTTGACCGAGCATCAGGCTGGCAAATGCTTGGGGATGCGCGACTCGGGCGTACTCATCGGCGGTCGGCGTTCGACACCCGGACGGTATTTTCAAGTCGCCAATCCTGGCACAGGCTGGGGCGGTACAGATATCGCCGACCCCTTAAGCATCATTGAAAGCTGGGATCCCGAAGTCTCTTGGCCGGGGCTCCGATTACTGATGACATCGACAACGGGTGAGCACGCGGGCTGGTACGTGCTCGACGAACAATTACGACCGATTGAACAAGAAATGCCTGAGGCCGTGCGGGCTGTGATCGACCGTATCGGTGAAAACTGTGAGCCATCGCTTGCCTCCGTTTTGTTCCTCGGTGGTGCGGGTGGCAGTCTGCGCGCGGGCGTGACACATAATCCAATTCTCCTGACTCGTGCCATTAAGCAAGCGCTCGTTAATGTCACATGCGGAGGTGCACCGGCTTATGTATGGCCTGGCGGTGGCATTACGGTGATGGTTGATGTCTTGCGCATGCCGGACAACAGTTTTGGTACCGTTCCAACACCCGCCATCGTTGCGCCCATTGAGTTCAGTATGCGAGCAGATGACTTCAAACGTCTTGGCGGACACGTCGACTATGTAAGAGGACTAGACCAAGTTCTACGAGAAGGCGCTTGGCATGATGACGGCGCACCACAAAACCGATTGTGGGTCACGCCTCGCGAAGATACACCATGGCCACTTGGCATGCCGCCGATGTTGGGCTAATCCACAATGTTAAGCGCGACTGCTCTGCACCTAGGCGATGGACGTCGACACTTTCAGCATGGCCCGATCGACATCGTGGCACAGGCAGAGGGGGAGTCGGCCGCCGTCGCAAGCGCCCATCAAGCGGCGGCAAAGCGCTTTGCCACGATTCTATCTGAGCTCGTTGAAGAGCTACCGGTATTACGTCAACCCGTCTCCACGCAAGCGCCCTGCCCGCTAAGCGGTTCAATTGCCCGAACCATGTGGGAAGCTTGCCAACGATGTCCAAGTGACTTCATTACGCCGATGGCAGCGGTGGCAGGCTCAGTTGCGCAGGAACTGATCGCCTTTTATGAGCAACCCGGCATTACACGCGCCTGGGTGAACAATGGCGGTGATATCGCGCTGTATTTAACGCCAGGCACTCACGTCGAGATTGGCTTGTTTGCGGACCTGTCAAAACTAGATGGCCTCGCCCTACAACGAGGAATTTCCCTAGATGGAAGGCTGAGCGTCGATTATGCGATGGGAGTACGCGGGATCGCAACAAGCGGTTGGCGTGGCCGAAGCTTTTCTATGGGGATCGCCGACAGCGTGACCGTTCTGGCTCAAAGCGCCGGGCTAGCCGACGCCGCCGCAACAGTCATCGCCAATGCGGTCAACACGACGCATCCCGCTGTCGAACGTTTGCCTGCCAACCAGGTGAAAGACGACTCTGACCTTGGCGAAAAACTCGTGACGGTGCATGTGCCGGCCTTAGACGACCAGACGGTTCACCAAGCGCTACGGCAGGGTTTACAGCAGGCTCTACAAATGAAGCAAAGCGGTTTAATCTCTGCAAGCGTCTTGACTTGCCAGGGCTGGATGATTACGACTGATTCGCCTAGCATCGCTCGCTACCTTACTCATTAATCACGCACTTTTCAGGAACCCGCATGGCCGCAAAAATTCGCAAGCTTATCGTACAGATCGATGAAACTCACCTTGAAATGGGGCAGACCATCTCTCCGCCCACACGCCGAGCGCTTGCCATCGCCGTCATCGAAAACCCCTACGCAGGCGTCTTTAGTCAAAATCTGGATCAATTGATTCAGATCGGCGAAGAGCTCGGGGCGCTGCTTGGCAATAAATGTGTGCAAGCGCTTGGCATTGCTCCAGAGTCAGCACAGAGCTATGGGAAAGCGGCGATCGTTGGCGAGGCAGGCGAACTCGAGCATGCGGCCGCCATCTTGCACCCCAAACTAGGGGCGCCATTGCGTCAAGCGGTACACCATGGCGCCGCGCTCGTACCTTCAAGCAAAAAACGCGGAGGACCGGGTTGTGCAATTGATGTGCCACTCGGGCATAAGGATGCGGCGTTCGTGCGCAGTCATTTCGACGCGATCGAAGCACGCGTCACAGACGCTCCAGGCGCAAAAGAAATCGTGGTTGCCGTTGCAGTGACGGACAGTGGTCGCCCATTACCTCGTATTGGTGGCCTGCTGGCAAGTGAAGTCGAGGGCAAAGATGGTTTACGTTAATAAGAGTCGTTTTAACTTTCGGGAGAACTCCATGCGTTGTCACACATTTACCAAAGGCCTTGCAGCAGCGCTTGCGTTAGGCGTATCACTGTTGGGTGTATCCGTCTCAGCGTCAGCGCAGGGCGTGATCAAAATTGGCGAAATCAACAGCTACAAGGCACAGCCCGCTTTTTTGGAACCCTACAAAAAAGGCATGGAGCTTGCCGTTGACCAGATCAATGCAGCAGGCGGCTTAAACGGAAAAAAAGTACAACTCATCACACGTGACGACAACGCAAATCCCGGTGATGCGGTGCGTGTCGCCGAGGAACTGATCTCACGCGACAAAGTCGATGTACTCACGGGTTCGTTTCTTTCGCATATCGGCTTAGCCCTGACGGACTTCGCTAAGCAGAAAAAAGTATTTTTCTTGGCCAGCGAGCCACTCACTGACAAAATTGTCTGGCAAAACGGCAACCGCTATACCTTCCGCCTACGCCCTTCGACCCACATGCAAGTCGCCATGCTTGTCCCAGAAGCTAGTGCGATGAAGAAGAAACGTTGGGCGATTGTTTACCCGAACTACGAATATGGTCAGTCTGCCGCAGCAACCTTCAAGACCCTTATGAAAGCCGCGCAGCCAGACATCGAGTTTGTCGCCGAACAGGCTACGCCATTAGGTAAAGTCGACGCAGGCAGCGTCGTGCAAGCGCTCGGCGATGCCAAGCCCGATGCAATCTTCAACGTTCTCTTCGGTGCAGACTTGTCGCGCTTTGTACGCGAAGGCAATACGCGCGGACTGTTCAAAGGTCGCGAAGTGGTCAGCCTGCTGACTGGTGAGCCAGAGTATCTGGACCCATTGAAAGACGAAAGTCCAACGGGTTGGTTGGTCACAGGCTACCCTTGGTACGCCATCAAGACTCCCGAACACGATGCCTTCAAGAACGCCTACGAGGCAAAGTTCAAGGACTATCCACGACTTGGCTCGGTTGTCGGCTACAGCACAATCATGTCTCTGGCTGCAGGAATCAAAAAAGCTCAAAGCACAGAGACCGAGAAACTCATTACTGCGTTTCGCGGTCTGACACTGATGTCTCCGTTTGGGAGCATCACGTACCGCCCCGAAGACCACCAGTCGACGATGGGCGGTTATGTCGGTCGCACTAAACTTGAGAATGGTAAGGGAGTGATGGGATCGTTCCGCTACATTGATGGCGCATCGGTACTGCCATCAGCCGAAGAAGTGAAAAAACTTCGTCCTGCCGACTAAGCTGTTTACGGTTTAACTAGGGAGCCCTGTCCGCATGGACCTGTCAAGCTTGATTGTCCAACTGCTGAATGGTCTAGCGGGCGCGTCGTCATTTTTTTTGGTGGCGGCTGGGCTTTCCTTGATTTTCGGGGTTACCCGAATTGTTAACTTTGCCCATGGTTCGTTTTTCATGGTGGGCATCTATGTTGCCTACACCCTTGTTGAAAAGCTCTCGGCAAGTATTGGGTTTTGGCCAGCACTCTTGCTTGCACCACTCGTCGTGGGTGTGCTTGGCGCACTCATTGAAATCACCCTGCTTCGCCGTATTTATCGTGCGCCCGAGTTATTCCAACTTCTTGCCACCTTTGCGTTAGTGCTCGTCATCAAAGATGCTGTACTTTGGATTTGGGGCCCCGAAGAGCTACTCGGACCTCGCGCACCGGGCTTAAAAGGCTCTGTCGAAATTCTGAATCGCCATTTCCCCTCCTACGACTTGTTCCTGATTGTCGTCGGGCCTGTTTTACTCGGACTGCTCTGGTTGCTACTCACGCGCACACGTTGGGGCACCTTGGTCCGTGCGGCAACGCAAGACCGTGAAATGGTTGCTGCGCTGGGGGTCAACCAAGCCTGGCTTTTTACCGCCGTGTTCGCACTCGGCGCGTTACTAGCAGGTTTAGGCGGTGCGCTTCAACTGCCCCGCGAACCCGCCAACCTCGATATGGATTTGCACACGATTGGCGCGGCCTTTGTCGTGGTGGTGGTTGGGGGCATGGGCTCCATTCCCGGGGCATATATCGCAGCCTTACTGATTGCAGAACTCAAAGCCATTTGTATCTGGCTTGGACTCGTTGAAATTGCTGGTGTGCAAATATCGTTCTCCAAGTTAACGCTCGTGGTTGAGTTTCTTGTGATGGCCATCGTTTTAGTTTTCAGGCCATGGGGGCTCTTGGGACGCGCACAACCTGCCTCACGTAACGCCGCAGAGATCGAAATGCCGCTACGTCGTGCCTCTGGTGCCTACAAGCTTGGAAGTGGCTTAGTCATACTGACCTTGATCGCTATGCCGTGGCTTTCGGCGCAATCACCTTATGTCACGGTCTTACTAATCGATCTGTTGATCGCCGTCCTCTTTGCCGCCAGTTTGCACTTCATCATGGGACCAGGTGGTCTGCATTCATTTGGCCATGCTGCCTATTTTGGTTTGGGCGCCTACGGTGCAGCGCTGCTTATCCGTAGCCTTGGCTTACCGATGGAGGTGGGTCTTATGCTGGCACCGCTTGTTGCGGCGCTTGGCGCTTTTCTCTATGGCTGGTTCTGTGTCCGACTCTCGGGTGTGTATCTCGCGATGCTCACTCTCGCCTTTGCACAGATTACCTGGGCAATCGTGTATCAATGGGATGCGTTCACAGGCGGAAGCAACGGACTAACGGGCGTGTGGCCGGCACAATGGCTGCAAGACAAGAAGAATTATTATTTTCTAACCCTTGGACTAGTTGTCATATCGGTGTATGTGATGCGTCGACTGCTTTATTCACCGTTTGGCTACGCGTTACGCGCCGGACGTGATTCCCCCCTGAGGGCCGATGCCATTGGAATCGACGTCAAGCGCATACAGTGGGTTGCTTTTATTGTGGCAGGTACCTTTGCAGGTCTTGCCGGAGCGCTGTTCGCTTTCTCAAAAGGAAGTATTTCCCCCGAGAGTCTGCATGTCAGTCGGTCGATAGACGGGCTAGTCATGGTGCTACTCGGCGGGATTCAGACGCTTGCGGGTCCGATCGTCGGTGCGTTCACCTTTACCTGGCTCCAGGATACCGTCGCACGCAACACCGAATACTGGCGTGCGATGCTCGGAGGAATCATTCTTTTACTGGTTTTACTCTTTCCTCAAGGGATCGCGGGCTTTGCTGCACAAATCACTGACCGCCTCAAAGCGCTGCGCAAGGAGCCGGTATGACACTGCTCACCGTACGCGGACTAGGTAAGTCGTTTGGAGGGGTCAAAGCAGTAGACGGCATTGATTTTGATCTGAAGGCTGGTGAGCTACTCGCGCTTATTGGACCGAACGGTGCTGGAAAATCGACTACGTTCAACATGGTCAATGGTCAGCTGAGGGCGGATCGAGGCACGATCAAGCTTGAGGGAACGGAGCTAATCGGACTTCAGCCGCGGGCGATTTGGCGTTTAGGTGTGGGAAGATGCTTTCAGATCGCAGAGACTTTTTCTTCCCTCACCGTGATTGAAAACGTTCAAATGGCATTACTGTCCTACGACAAGCAGCTCTTTTCCTTCTTTAAACCTGCTGCAGATCACGCACGAGACAAAGCGTTGCAGTTGTTAAACCAGGTGGGTATGCAAGAGCAAGCAGATCGTCCGTGTAGCGAGCTCGCCTACAGCGACGTCAAACGCGTTGAGCTCGCGATTGCTTTAGCGAACGATCCAAAACTGCTTTTGATGGATGAGCCAACCGCTGGGATGGCGCCCAAAGAGCGCAATGACATGATGGCCATGACCAAGCGTTTGGTGATCGAGCGAGGCATCGCTGTACTGTTCACTGAACACAGCATGGATGTTGTCTTCGCCTATGCGGATCGTATTAGCGTGCTGGCGCGCGGTCGACTGATAGCGCATGGCACGCCAGATGCAATACGCGATGACCGTAACGTTCAGGAAGTCTATTTCGGTGGGGGTAGCACTTTTGCGCGCACGTCCCTGAAGGCGACGGAGGCAGCGCAATGATCTCTCAA
>CAIUZV010000448.1 GCA_903903735.1 uncultured beta proteobacterium
ACGCTGACGCGTAAAACGCTTAAGCACTTGTTCAATATGGCGCATTTCGCCATGGCGCAGCAAGATATCCGTTATTACTTAAACGGGATGTTGCTGGTTTTTGAGCCAGGTCTCTTGCGTGCAGTTGCGACAGATGGGCACCGACTTGCCCACAGCTCGACACCGGCCGAAGGAATCAGCGCTAAACATGAAGTCATTGTTCCGCGCAAAACCGTGTTGGAAATGCAGCGCCTGCTCGACGATAGCGAGGAACCCGTCACGATTGAGGTCGCCGCGGGCCAGATTCGCTTTTCGTTTGGACATGTCGAATTGGTGTCGAAGCTCGTCGAGGGCAAGTTCCCTGACTTTAATCGTGTGATCCCGACGAATTACACACGCCATTTTGATGTGTCGCGCGAAGTGCTCCAAGGTTGCTTGCAGCGCGCCGCGATTTTGACAACGGATAAGTTTCGTAGCGTTCGCCTGCAGCTCGCGCAGCATGTGTTGAAGATTTCCTCGACAAACGCCGAGCAAGAAGAGGCGCAAGAAGAGATCGATATTGATTATGGTCACGAGGCTTTAGATGTTGGTTTCAACGTCAGCTATTTGCTAGATTTTTTGGCTAACGTCAAAGCCGAAACGATTCGCTGGTCTGTCATGCCAGACGCGAACGCCTCAGCCCTTATTACACTGCCTGACGACGAGTCATTTAAATATGTCGTCATGCCAATGCGGATCTAGACATGTCAGAAAATAAAGAAGTAGCAGGCCAGCACGCGCCGGATAATGATGCATACGGCGCCGATTCGATCAAGATGCTTAAGGGCCTCGAGGCGGTTCGCAAGCGCCCCGGGATGTATATCGGTGACACCTCTGATGGCACCGGTCTACATCATATGGTTTTTGAGGTTGTAGATAACGCCATTGACGAAGCGCTTGCCGGGCACTGTGATGACATCGTCGTGACGATTCATGGTGATAACTCTATATCAGTTACGGATAACGGTCGGGGCATCCCGACAGATATCCATAAAGATGATGAGTTTGCGCGTAGCGCAGCTGAAATCGTTTTAACCGAACTACATGCGGGCGGTAAGTTCGATCAAAACTCATACAAGGTTTCGGGCGGCTTGCATGGCGTTGGTGTGTCTTGTGTGAATGCGCTCTCATCGTGGTTGAGACTGACGATTCGACGCAATGGTCAAGTCCATGAAATGGAGTTTCGCAAGGGTGAGCGGGTTGCACCATTGGCCGTCACGGGTACAACAGAGAATCGCGGGACGGAGGTTCACTTTCTAGCTGACACCGACATTTTTAATAATGTTGAATATCACTACGAAATTCTGTCTAAGCGTTTGCGCGAACTGTCGTTCTTGAACAACGGCACCAAGATTAGACTAGTCGATCAGCGGCAGGGTAAAGAAGAAAACTTCGCCTTCTCTGGTGGTTGCAAAGGCTTCGTTGAATACATCAATCGCAGCAAAACGGTATTGCACCCAAATGTGTTTTCGGTCAGCACAGAATCAAACGCTGGCGGCAGCTTGGTGGGTGTTGATATTGCGATGCAGTGGAACGACGGTTACAACGAACAAGTGCTTTGCTTTACCAACAACATTCCACAACGAGATGGCGGCACGCACTTGACGGGCTTGCGCGCGGCGATGACGCGCATCTTGAACAAGTACATCGGTGACAACGAAATGGCCAAGAAGGCCAAGGTTGAGACAACCGGCGATGACATGCGCGAAGGGTTAACGTGCGTCTTGTCAGTGAAAGTGCCTGAGCCGAAATTCAGCAGCCAAACAAAAGATAAGTTGGTGTCAAGCGAAGTGCGACCCGCCGTTGAAGAGGCTGTTGCGCGCACGCTTGAGACCTGGTTGTTAGAAAACCCAATCGATGCGAAGGCGCTATGCGCTAAAGTGGTCGAGGCGGCGCGCGCGCGCGAAGCCGCGCGTAAGGCGCGTGAGATGACGCGACGCAAGAGCGTGCTGGAAGGCGCAGGTCTGCCAGGCAAGCTTGCAGATTGCCAAGAGAAAGATCCAGCGCTGTGCGAGCTGTATATCGTTGAGGGAGACTCTGCGGGCGGTTCAGCCAAGCAAGGGCGGGATCGTAAGTTCCAGGCGATTTTGCCGTTACGCGGCAAAGTGCTTAACGTCGAAAAAGCGCGCTTTGATAAATTGATTGCGAGCGAGCAGATCACAACGCTCATCACGGCGCTTGGCACAAGTATTGGACCTGACTTCAACGTTGAAAAACTGCGTTATCACCGAATCATTATCATGACTGACGCTGACGTTGACGGCGCGCACATTCGGACATTGTTGTTGACCCTGCTGTATCGCCAGATGCCTGAGCTTGTCCAGCGCGGTTACATCTATATTGCACAGCCGCCCCTTTATAAAGTGAAAGCAGGCAAAGACGAGCGCTATCTTAAAGACGAAGTGGAAGAGTCTAGCTATATGCTACAGCTCTCTCTTAAAGAGGCATCGCTTGTTCCCGAAGCAGGCGCAACAGCCATTTCGGGTGACGCACTTGCAGAGCTGGCAAAGCAATATGTCATGGCGGGTGGTGTGATCGCTCGCCTCGGTCGTTTTATGGATGAGCTCACACTGTCGGCAATTGTCGGCGGAGCAACCGTTGAACTTGATACGCAAGAGCAGGCAGAGGCCTCGGCCAAGCGATTGCATGCAGGGTTGCAAGACCCCTTGCTGCCAAATCAGGTTGACGTTGTAGCTGAGTTTCATCAAAGCGCAGAAAAATATCGCTTGATCGTGCGTCGTAAACACCATGTCAACGTGCGGGTAACGGTCTTGGATTATGACTTTGTGCGTGGAGCAGATTATGCGGTGTTGGCGCGTGCCGCTGCGACCTTCCAGGGATTAATTGGGAAAGGCGCGATGGTCTCGCGTGGCGAAGGTGAAAAGCGTAAAGAAGCGATGGTTGCGGATTTCCGCGAGGCAATGCAATGGTTGCGTGCCGAAGCGGATCGTAACGTGAGCAAGCAGCGCTATAAGGGCCTGGGTGAAATGAATCCCTCCCAGCTATGGGAAACAACGATGGACCCGAAAGTGCGTCGCCTCTTGCGTGTGCAAATTGAAGACGCCATCGCGGCAGATGAAATTTTCACGACGCTAATGGGTGATAACGTTGAACCGCGTCGCGCGTTTATTGAAACGCATGCGCTACAAGCCGCCAACCTGGACGTTTAACTCAGCACATGATCACCAGCTTCTTTTGTCCGACAACCATTTATATGGGCGAAGGTTCATATAAAAAAGTTGCTGAAGTGATTGCTAAGCTCGCATGCCAGCGCATCTTCATCGCGCTGGATGCGGCGTTGTTGAAAACCGAGTTTTACGCAGGTATCGCGACTTTGTTGCACGACGCGAAGGTCTCTACCGCGTTGTTCACAGAGATCGAACCGGACCCAAGTGCGCTGACTGTTGAGAAGGCCTTCGCCGTTTGTCAGGCGCACAAGGCGACGGTGATCTTGGCGATAGGCGGTGGCAGCACCATTGATGTGGCCAAGGCGGTTGGAATTTTGGCGACAAATGGCGGCAGGATCCATGATTACGAGGGCATCGAAAAATTCTTGATCCCTCCCCTTCCTTTGATTGCTATCCCCACCACGGCGGGTACCGGGTCTGAGGTGTCTGGGTCTTGTGTCATTACAGACACAGAGAAAAACCTCAAGATGTCGATTCGCCATGCTGCGCTTAACCCTGCAACATTCGCGATTCTTGACCCATTAGCCTTGCGCACGGTTCCTGCACACGTTGCCGCACATTCTGGCATCGATGCTTTCGTGCATGCGTTTGAATCGTACATCTCGCTCGGATCGAATCTCATGACCGATGCGATTAATTTACAAGCGATGGCATTGCTTGCCGGAAACATCCGGCAGTTCGTCGCGAACCGTCAGAATACGACGGCGGCCCTAAATATGCTCTGTGGGTCTGCGTTGGCAGGCATTACGTTTGGCCAAACTGGGCTCGGGAACGTGCACTGCATGGCGCGATTTGTCGGTGCGGAGTTCCATCTGTCCCACGGACTGTCCAACGCGGTGTGTTTGCCACACGTAGCGCGATTTAATTTGCTGGCCGTTCCAGAAAAGTTTGCACGCGTGGCAGAGGTAATGGGCTGTAGCGTTCAAGGCCAGCCGACGTTGCAAGCAGCGCACACCGCTGTTCAGGCGATTACTGCTTTGTGTGCAGACTTGTCGATTCCATCTCGCTTGCGTGATGTGGGTGCAAAGCAAGAATGCTTTGACGACATGGCGCAGGCGTGCTTCGCCGCGAACTATAACCGCTGGAATCCGCGCCACACAACGGCCGCAGACTTTAGATCGTTATTCGATCAAGCTTATTAAAGCTTCTCGATCGGGTGCGTCGTCACTGCTGTGCGGGCAGGACCTTACCAAGCCGAACTAGCCTCCCACAGCACCGGAACCTTTTTTTGCTGTGCACGTCGAAACAGGTCGAGCAAGGTGAAGGAGCGCTGGCGCAGACTCACAGGTTGAGCGAGCGGATGCAGCGGTTCGTCAGGGTCTTCGTCTGGATGGACTGTTTTTTCCTGAGCGATGGCTGCCTCGAGCAGTGCGATCGCGTCCCCAAGCTGTTCGGGCATCCAAACCCCACGAGTTTCAAGCTCAGGCCCATTGAGTTTGCCGATGATCTTCAAAAGAGGCTTGGCATGTTGAGATAGCATCAGGACATCCGCACCAGCCTTGCTGCTGAAGGTAACAAGCATCACGATTCCTTTGTTAAGTGTTGAGTCAATGTAAACCATAATTCAGGCTATGATTTGAGGCTTCAACCTGTCGTCTACTATTCTCATGCTCCTCGAGCAACAAAACACGCTAACTACCTGCCTAAAAAAGGCCGTATCCGCCGTTCTGCCAGAGGCGCAGCCCACGATTGTCCTTGAGCGCCCTAAAGTGGCGACCCACGGCGACTTAGCGACTAATGTCGCCATGCAGCTTGCGAAACCTGCGAAACGTAATCCGCGTGAATTGGCGCAGGCGATCGTCGATGCCTTGATGAGCGACCCCGTCGCCACAGCCATCATTGCGCAGGCCGAGCTCGCGGGCCCCGGCTTTATTAATTTCAGACTGACGCACGCTGCCCGAAGCGCCGTATTACCCCTCATCGCGCAGCAAGGTGATGCATACGGCCGCGCACCACGTAAAGAGCAGAAAGTGTTGGTGGAGTTTGTGTCGGCCAATCCAACTGGGCCGTTACACGTCGGTCATGCACGCCAAGCGGCGCTCGGTGATGCGTTGTGCCGGCTGTTCGATGCAAGCGGCTTTGAGGTGAGCCGCGAGTTTTATTACAACGACGCAGGGAACCAGATTCATAACCTTGCGATCAGTGTGCAAGCCCGTGCGAGAGGCCTGAATACGGACTCACCTGATTATCCTGCTGATGGGTATAAGGGCGAGTACATCGCGGACATCGCGAAAGAATTTGTGGCTGGGGCGAGCGCCAATGCGAGTGACGGTGAGCCAGTACTGGCCAATGGCGATGTGGCGGACCTGGATAATATTCGGCGATTTGCTGTCTCGTACTTGCGCCATGAGCAGGATCTAGATCTGCAAGCATTTGGCTTAGCGTTTGATCGCTATTATCTTGAGAGTTCGCTCTACACGTCGGGCCGTGTAGAAAACACGGTGACCCAGTTGGTTGCAAGCGGGCACACCTACGAAAGCGATGGTGCCTTATGGCTGCGTACAACGGAGTTGGGCACGGGCGATGATAAAGATCGCGTGATGCGTAAGTCCGAGGGCGGATACACCTATTTCGTTCCAGACGTGGCTTACCA
>CAIUZV010000449.1 GCA_903903735.1 uncultured beta proteobacterium
GGTTGAGTGGGCCAAGCTTTCGCAGGGGCCGTCTGTGCGTGCACCATACCGGATGTCATCGCGAGCAATGAACATACCGTCACCAAGAATTTATTCTTCATTGAACGACTCCCCTTTGTTTGATCGAGCGAACATTTGACATCACAACTCCTTAAGCTTTTCCAGAAACTAACGTCATCAACGCGCCGGCGTCACGTGCACGATCCAGCGACCAAACGGCATCGATCAAGGGCTCAACCTGAACACCTGACTTCCCATACGAACAGAGCGTGCGTAATTTTTCTTCAATCTGTGCGTCAGTCAGCGGCTTGCCCGTCGAGCCTTGCGGCACCTCGACGGTACGGGTCAAGACAAAACCGTCTGCCCAGTGGACTCTGACTGTCGCGGCTTCGACACCATACGCGCTATCTTCGATAAAGCAGACCTTTTGACCCAGCGCCTGAAGCGCGGGATCGGCGACAGCCTCATCACTAAACTCAGCCAGCCCTGCCCGCCCTCGTACGAGCGAAACAGGTACGGCATGCTGCGCACTCACCTGTGACTCTCGACCCGTTCGGATACCAGGGCGGTCGGTACGTTGCTTCAGTAAGGGGCGGCCCACTAATTCAATACGAGAAATGTTCTGCACCGCGCGCTGCATAAACTGTGCATCGCTAGCAATGTCCAAACAGGCGTCAATCACAGGGTTAAGCACAACCCCACAAGGATAAGGCTTGTAGGTGTTCTGCAAGAGCTCCCATCGGTTTCCTAAGTCTGACACAACCGTATCGAAATCCGGCACATCGCAAGTCACCGGCATAAAACCACGCACCCCCTCGATTGGCGCCTTAGGCCCATCAAAATTCTGTTGCGCAAGCAGCGCTGCAATCATTCCGTTTCGCGCTGCATTACCCATACTCACGCTCTTGGCCATCGTGCCAAGCGACTCAACCAAGCCCCCGGCTTGCACAGAGGCGGACCCAAGTGCCCAAAGAGACTGTTGCTCTGTCAGGCCTAGCAAGCGGGCCGATGCACATGCTGCACCAAATACTCCGCAGGTCGAGGTAATGTGCCAGCCGCGCGCGTAATGCCCGGGCGACACCCCGTTACCAATTCGACACTCTACTTCGGCCCCAACGATGAAGCTCAAGAGTGCCTCAGCACCCGTCACCACACGCGCTTGTGCCCAAGCAAACACTGGAGACGCCACCGGGGCAGTCGGATGAATAATCGTGGGGATATGTGTATCGTCAAAATCAAAGACGTTTGCAGCCATCGTGTTCATCGCTGCTGCGGTGAGCACATCCGTCCGCGCGGCACGCCCAATAATCGTTGCTTGTTGCGAATTAGAAAACGCGCCATACACGCGCAGCGCTTTCTCAATCGTGGGGTCATAACAAGCCGAAAGCGCGGTCGCAAAGTAGTTCAATAAAGAACGCTTCGCTTCATGTCGCACATGTTCGGGAATGTCATTCCATTCAAACTCAGCGGTGAATTTCGCTAACTGTCGCGAGACATCTGGCACTATCTTAGATACAGAACTCATCAGCATTCTTCTTTTCTTCGTTGTTAACGTCAACCATACTTACGGGACAATAAAAAAAGTTACGTTAATGGGGACCTTGCTGTGGCAGCGGTCTGCGCAAACCATATCACTCACTTTGACAATACCTTCGTAAGTATTTTTCTTCCCATCGATTGACACGACCACTGTAAAGGGAACATCTTTTCTTTCTGCCAACGCAGCATTGGCACTAAACATATTGACGCGAACTTGGTATCGACCACTTCCTGGCTTCTCATTCCACGAAATATTCTCAATGGGTTCGGGACGTGTGGCGCAGCCAGACATTTTCTGACAGGCATTCGCATCGATATCCAAACTACCACCACTGGGTGATTTGCGTACATGGTCGTTGTACATACTAATGGTGACGCCGTCGGGCTGGACCACCAGCAAATCTAGATCAGCCTGTCCCTGCCAGGCGAGCGCCACGTTGATGTACTTACCTTGCGTCACATCGTTTGCCTGCAAGCGGCGATCGATTTCAGAGCTGCTCACAGTGCTCGGCTCTGCGGGGGTGGGTGGCACCACAACGGCAGCGGGAGGTGGCGCGACCACCGGCGGTGTGCACGATTGGGACTTCACGCCAATCTGCGTCCACAACTGCTCAATGCGCGCACGAAGCGCTGTTTCTTCTTGCGCACTTGCACCCGTTGTGACAAAGCCGATCCACTGTCGATTGGTCAGCCCAGCCAGCAGCAGCAACAACAACACGAGCAAGATCAGCCAAGGGAGCACACCAGCGCCGGATCTCTTTTCCGATGGATCCGACTGCGCGTTGTGGGTCGCCACAATCTTTTCCGCCGGACGCCAGGCTTGCGCAAAACGCGTATCGAGATCGAAATCAGTCGATTTATCGCCATAGGGCATACACCCCCATTGGGCGATAACCAGTTGGTCACCCACCACGAACACTGAGTTCAGCGCATCAGGCGTCGAGAGCATTGCCAACAAGGCTTGCGCACCATGCGCAGAGGCCGAGGAGGCGCCATCGCCCGAAATCTGCCGAGCGAGCGCTCGAACCCGTTGACAATTCGCAGACAGCTTCTGCGCAACATTGATTTTTTCTGTCGGAGTAAGCGCCTCGAATGGCCTGGCCTCACCCGATAGCTTGGTAGACCAGGCAATCTCGCCCTTCAGAGGATTGACAACGGGTTCTGCAAAAAACAGCGCCAGCGGTGGTTGGCCGGTGTCGCGCTGCAACAGGTTCACCAACTGCTGATAATAGGTGAACACCGGTTGACCGTTTATCCCTTTGACATCGATAAGCTTTCGTTGCGTGACAACTGGCAAAGTTTGCATGATGAATCGTCTCTGTCCGTTGGCCGTCAGTTCTTAGGAGCCGAGACGCATTCGCTCGACATTTTTGTATACGACTGACCATTTTGATCCAGGAATGTACGCAAGGCCGCAGCCGACAGCGCGTACAGCGAACGATCACTAAACTTATCTTCCTGTGCGCCGATAAATGTATTGACGCCCACGACATTGCCGCAGCGATTGACCAAGGGTCCTCCCGAACTGCCCGTCGCAATTTTTGCTGTGTGCAAGACCAGCACCATGTTGTTACGCTGACGCTGAAGAACACTCACCTCTCCTTGCGAAAAGACAGTGTTCGGTGTCACGACATCCGCATCCACACGAATATCCGAACTTGGATAACCCGCTGCAACCACCGTTTGTAGCACTTGGGGTTCGGTCGCGATCGCAAGCTTGGCAATGCCCGCCGGCACTTTATCTGCGCGCAAAATTGCGAAGTCAGGATTGGTGTATTCCGAATCCCGCGTAGCAGCGATTAGACGAACCGGGATCGGTTCTTTGCCAAGCGCTCGACTAGTGATGGCAAAGGAGCGACCACTCTCTATCACATGCCGATTCGTGACAATCGTATTTTGATCAATGAAGAAACCCGTTCCGTGGCCTTGATATTTATTGCTCGCACTAAACACGAGAACTCTGACGGTCGCCGCATCAAGCAGCGCCACCAGCTTATCTTGTGCAAGAAGAGAGGCACTCGGCTCAGGGGGTGGTGTGGCGGGGGATCCTGTGGCGACGGGTTGCACGGGCCCGATCTCGCCTCTCTTGTAAGACTCTAGGCCTGGTGTCCCGCAGGCCGCATCCAAGATTTGCTGCAGGCGGTTAGCTTCGCTTTGCAAACCCGTGACAATATCGCGGTTGAGCTCAGTCGTTTTAAGAATGACTAATGGACGATTCGCCCACCAAAAATAGACAAACGCATTCAATGCCACCAACACTGCAAACGCAACCCAAAACCAGCGACTCTGAAACTTCATCAATTCGATCCGTCGGCTGAGCGCCGCTTATTCTCGTTCACGATATACGGGACGAGTCCTTGTGCATCGACAATCGCCTGAATGACAGGCGGCAATGGTGGCGTTTCAAAGCGCTGGGTACCTAAGATAAATGCACCCGCAGCGAGGTCCACATCAATACGATCTCCTGTACTGACCGCGGCGACGAGCTCAGGACACTCAAACACCGGCAGTCCAATGTTGATCGCATTGCGATAAAAAATGCGCGCGAAACTTGTCGCTACGACGCAAGAGATTCCGGCTGCCCGAATCGCAATGGGCGCGTGTTCGCGGGACGACCCGGAACCAAAGTTTCGACCGGCCACAATGATGTCACCCGCCTTGACGCGTCGCACAAAGTCGGGATCCAGTCCTTCCATGCAATGCCCAGCAAGCTCTTCAGGACGTCTTAACGTGAGATATCGGCCAGGAATAATCGTATCGGTATCGACATTGTCACCATAACGATGCACACAAACAGATGAAATCATGGACTGTGACCTATTTAGATAACCGCAAGCATACTTGGATCAACGATCTCGCCGTTGACGGCTGCCGCTGCAGCAACCCATGCATTGGA
>CAIUZV010000450.1 GCA_903903735.1 uncultured beta proteobacterium
GCGCGACAAGGAGTTCGGTTGGAACTTACTTGACTACCCCGCACGCTTGGCGATACGAACGATCGATTCATTCTGTTCTGGCTTGGTGCGCAGCATGCCTTGGCTATCATCGATGGGTGGCGTGCCGAGTGTCGCGGAGGATCCAGAGGTGCATTATCAGGCTGCGGCCCGAGCGACCATCGCAATGGCTGGGCAGGAGCAAGGTGTTAGGCGGTTGCTAGAGCATATGGATTTGGATGTGCAGGTAACTTGCGACGCGCTGGCCGGAATGCTTGCGCAGCGAGACCAATGGTTATCCTTACTTCAAGAAGGCGATGATCGTTTGCTCTTGGAAGAAAACTTTGAGCAAACCGTCACGCAACAACTAGAGAGATTGCTTGGCGCAATGCCAGCGGGCTGGTCTCAAGAGTTAGCACCTTTGGCTCGCATTGCCGCTGACAACTTAATGCAGGAGACGCCTGACCATCCTGTGTGTGCATTATTGGACTGGGATGGAGAGCCTTTAGAGGCCATTGCAATAGAGCTCAGTCGTTGGCGAGGGCTGGCAGCGTTGTTGCTGACCGCAGGTAAAAAAACGGTGCGTGCGCAGATCAACGTGAAGATCGGTTTTCCGGCAGGTCCTGCTTTCGCGCCGGCCAAACAAGCGTTTGCGCAGTGGCTAGAGCGGTTTCGTGGCGAGCCCGCACCAGAGTGGGTCGAACGCCTGGCCGAGATCAGCGATACGCCTTATCCTGAGTTCAGCGAAGATCAATGGGAAATCTTGCAGGCGCAATTGCAATGCCTACGTTTGGCTGCGGGGCAATTAACCCTGCAATTCATGAGTGCTGGTGAGGTCGATTTCACTGAAATCGCCAGGAGAGCGGATCTGGCGTTGGGTCGAGTCGATCAACCGAGTGAGTTGCTCCTCCGACTCGATGCAAATATTCAGCATTTATTGATCGACGAGTTTCAAGACACGAGTCAATCGCAAATTCAATTAATTGAGAAGATCACTGCGGGCTGGCAATCTGACGATGGACGAACGGTTTTCTTCGTCGGTGATCCGATGCAGTCGATCTATCGATTCCGCAAAGCCAACGTGAGCTTGTTCTTGCAGGTTCGTGATCACGGTTTACGGGCGTTTCGCGACGACAGCCTCCAGCCTGAGTATCTGCAACTGAGTGATAACTTCCGATCGCAAGCTGGCATCGTGGACTGGGTGAATCAGACCTTTAAGCCTATGTTCCCTGAAACGGATGACGCTGAAGTTGGGGCAATTTCTTACGCGAGCTCTGAGCCGTTTCAAGCGATCGCGGAGGGCGATGCCGTGCAGTTTCACCACGCATGGGTGGGTGCGTCGCGTAGTACTGAACACATCGTTGTAGATTTAGTACGTCAAGCACTTGCAGAATTTTCGAATGCGGCCCATCCCGTTGCTGTGCTGGTGCGTGCCCGCTCACACCTTAAAGATGTGACACGGTTATTGGCGCAGGCGGGCATTGCCTGTCGGGCAGTCGATTTGGTGCCGCTTAACAAGCGGCCCTACGTGATCGACCTCGTGCAAATTGTGCGCGCAGTGACGCACCCTGGCGACCGCGCGGCCTGGGTGTCTATCCTGAGGTCGGCTTATTGCGGCTTATCTTTAAACAGCCTGCACGCACTGTTTGGGCAATATGCAAAACTGTCGATTCCTCAGGTTTTGCATCGTGTCTTGCGCGTCCCGGATGACGGGTCGCCGTGTCAGGCCGAGCAATCATTGGCCCCCTCAGAATTTGAACGTTTGCGGTCCGTCGCGCCTCTGTTGCTTGAAGCGCTGGAGGAAGATGATGTCTTGCCGTTCGCAACACGAATGCAACGACTTTGGCGGGATCTCGGTGGTCCTGCGCTAGCACAGTCTGCTGCAGATCTGCTGGACGCGGAAAGTTTATTTGCGTTGATTGAGCGCTTGGCGCCCTATGGTGGGCTTGATATCGGTGCGCTCGAAAAGCAGATCAAAAAGCTATTTGCTTCGCCTGGAACCGATACCCAAGCCGTGGAAGTGATGACGATGCACAAGTGCAAAGGGTTGCAGTTTGAATCTGTGATTTTGTACGGACTGCATCATGGATCGACGAGCGACAGAGTGCCCTTGGTTTATTTTGAACAGGTTGGCTCAAAGCTCATGCTTGGTCCGATTAAGCCTCGCGCTCGAGA
>CAIUZV010000451.1 GCA_903903735.1 uncultured beta proteobacterium
ACAAGGTCGCCGCCGCGCTCAGGCGTGTCAGCATGCCAAAAGTGGTTTTGTCCGCAGCCGATCATCGTCGCGAGCGAAGCAAACGAAGCGATATGTCCGCCCAAGTCTCCGCCATCGGGCGGGTTATGTTTGTTGGCTCGCACAACCATGGCCATCGCATTCCAGCGAATGTAGTGACGTATGCGCGACTCGAGCTCTTGGTTGCCTGGGTGTGGAGGTTCCAAGCCTGCAGGAATCGTATTGAGATAAGCGGTGTTAGGCGAAAAGGGAATGTGCGCGCCCGAGCGGCGTGCCAAATCAGTGAGTCGCTCTAATAGGTAGTGGGCACGTTCTGGTCCCTCTCTATCAAGAACCGCTTCTAAGGCATCGAGCCACTCTTGGGTCTCAAGCGAATCGACATCGTTCGCGGCTTGGATTTGGGCAGCTTGTGGTGCCATAGCGATCTCCGGATCAGGTAGGCTTAGGTTGTTAAGCCTACTTTGTTTTGAGTATTTTTGGCATTCTAGGTAGAAGTTTGCGCTTGAGCAACAAAAATTTCATTAAGCGATATGTATTTTCGTATTATGAAATTTAAGGAATATTTTGTCGCCCTACTGCGACTAAAATACAACCCTAATATGGATAACCCGCATGTCCAATCCTCCTAAGTCGGTCGTCTCCATCCCCTTCCAGGACCAAGCGCGCATAAAGCGCAGGCGCTGGTACTGGCTCACACCCATGCTGGTGTTGGTGTTGTACGCCTGCGTGATGAGCGCCTTCTTTTGGTTGCAGCGTTTACATGACGGCAGCGTTATGTTTATCAGCATTGACCAAGAAATGCGTCAACAACGTCTGATCTGGGTGGTCATTGGATTGTCGGTCGTGATCGTCATCGCCTTACTGATGCTCTGGCGCTACACGCATTACCGCTCCAAAGCCGAAGCTGCACTGATTACAGAGACCGGCTTTCGAAGAGCCATGGAAAACTCCATGTCGACCGGTATGCGCGTGCTAGACCTTGAGGGGCGCATCGCTTATGTCAACCCCGCCTTCTGCAGAATGATCGGTTGGAACGAGGCAGATCTCATTGGGCGACTTCCGCCCTTCCCCTATTGGGTCCCAGGACAACACGACAGCCAACAGCAAGTGCTCGACAGCGTACTTTCAGGAAAGGCAGCCAGCACGGGGGTCGAGATCGAAGCACAACGTCGCGACGGCTCACGATTCAGTGCACGCATGTATGTGTCACCCTTACTCGATCCGCGCGGCACACAGATTGGCTGGATGACCTCCATGACCGACATCACCGAACCTAAACGTATCCGTGAAGCACTCACGGCGGCACATGAGCGTTTCATGACCGTGCTTGAAGGTCTCGATGACGCGATTTCGGTCACGGCAGACACCAATGACGGTGTCGAATTGCTCTTTGCCAATCGTACCTATCGACGCTTGTTCGGCTCGCAAACGCAAGGTCACGAAGAAATGCTGGCTGGGCGACGAGGACGCTACACCGATGAGTCCGTCGAGGTGTTTTCGGATTCGGTACAGAAATGGTTTGAGGTACAGCACCGTATGTTGGCCTGGACAGATGGCAGGCGTGTGCGTCTTCAAGTCGCTCGAGACATCACGGAGCGCCGCAAGCACGAAGAGGCCTCACGGGTTCAGCAAGAAAAAATTCAAATTACCAGCCGTCTGACAACAATGGGAGAGATGGCCTCCTCGTTAGCGCATGAACTGAATCAGCCCCTCACCGCAATTGCGAACTACAGCATGGGTGCCGTGGCGATGGTGAAAGCCGGCCATACAGATATGGGGACCTTGCTTCCCGCTCTAGAAAAAGCGGCTGCCCAAGCGCAGCGTGCAGGAAAAATCATTAGTCGTATCCGTGATTTCGTCAAGCGCAGTGAGCCACGCCGACAGAACGTCCCCATTCAAACGATCGTGGACAACGCGGTCAGCTTAGCCGAGATACACGCCCGCAAGCGACAGCTTGAGATTGTGCGCAACATCCCCGACGGTCTGCCGGACGTATACGCAGATCCTATTCTGATTGAGCAAGTGCTTCTTAATTTGCTTAAAAATGGTCTAGAGTCTATGGACCAATCCACGCTCAACACGTTAGAACTCGATGTGACGTTAGATGACCATCAGATTGAGGTGGCCGTGAAGGATCGGGGCCACGGTTTGACCGAGCCCGAGCGTCTCTTTGAGCCGTTTTTCAGTACAAAGTCTGAGGGTCTCGGCATGGGATTGAATATTTGTCGCACGATCATCGAATCACATCACGGACGCCTCTGGGCGAGCAGTAATCCGGATGGTGGAACAATTTTTCGCTTTACACTACCGTGCGCCTCTAACCTAGAGGCAACGCACAGCACTCAGTCCGAGGAGTTACCCGCATGAATACGCCAAACGTCGCAAGCACTGTCTTTATCGTTGACGATGACGAGGCGGTACGAGATTCACTCCGTTGGTTGCTTGAAGCAAACGGATATCATGTCAACGCTTTCGCGAGTGCGGAGAGTTTTCTCGCTGCCTTCGATGACAAGACGGCTGGCGTGTTGATTGTCGATGTACGAATGCCAGGAATGAGTGGCCTAGAGCTTCAGGAACAACTCATTGCACGCAAATCGTCGATGCCTATCGTGTTTATTACGGGCCATGGGGATGTTCCAATGGCCGTTTCGACGATCAAGAAAGGCGCAATCGATTTTCTCGAAAAGCCCTTCGATGAAACCGACTTGCGCGAAATTGTCGCCCGCATGTTTGAGCAAGCCAATCAGCGCTTAACCCAAGCCCGCGCTCAGCGCGAGCACGAGGCGATGCTTGGTCGACTCACGGCGCGCGAACAACAAGTTCTTGAACGTATTGTCGCTGGACGACTGAATAAGCAAATCGCGGACGACTTAGGAATCAGCATTAAGACCGTTGAGGCGCATCGCGCCAACATCATGGAAAAGCTTCAGGTCACAACGGTTGCAGATCTAATGAAGGTTGCCTTGGCCAAGCCAGAGGTCAACGCATGACGGGTAGGGTGATAGACGGAGTAAGGCTTGCGGCAACCATTCGCGAGGATGTTGCGGCGCGTGCGGCAGCACTCGCAAAAAAGGGCATCAAACCAGGCCTAGCCGTCATTCTTGTCGGTCAGGATCCCGCCTCACAGGTTTACGTGCGCAACAAAGTAGCCGCCTGTGAAAAAGCCGGGCTGCACTCAGTGTTGGAGCAGTATCCTGCTGACATGACACAAGATGCCTTGTTGAGCCGTATAGAAACACTGAACGTCGACCCTCACATACACGGCATACTCGTTCAACTCCCCCTTCCCAAGCACATTGATTCACACCGCGTCATCGAGACGATTGCTGCACAGAAGGATGTTGACGGGTTTCACATCAGCAATGCGGGCCTGTTGATGACGGGGACTCCGCTTTTTCGACCCTGCACACCCTACGGTGTCATGAAGATGCTTGAGTCTGAGCAAGTTGTCTTGCGCGGCGCTGTAGCCGTCATTGTCGGTGCCAGCAACATTGTGGGCAAACCCATGGCGATGTTGCTTCAGGCAGCTGGGGCCACGGTCACCATTTGCAACTCGAAAACACGCGACCTCGCTTGGCATACACGCCATGCGGATATTGTTGTAGTTGCAACTGGAAAGCCTGGCATGGTCACGGGCGATATGATTAAACCTGGTGCGATCGTGATTGATGTTGGGATTAATCGTAGCGCCGACGGCAAGTTATGCGGTGACGTCGACTACGCATCGGTCAAAGAGGTTGCAGGTGCAATCACCCCTGTTCCGGGTGGCGTGGGTCCCATGACTATTGCCATGTTGCTGGTTAACACTTTAGAAGCGGCCGAACGCGCTCAATTACCATCCACCTCAAGATGAATCCTCTAAACGTCCCGATCCAAGACTTCGTCGATTACGCAGCAGTGCGTCCCGAACATATCGAAGAAGCGATTCCTGCTTTGCTCGCCAAAGCGAGGTCTGCTGTTGAACTTGCGGCACAGGAAGATCGCCCAGCGACGTGGGAGCTTGTTGTAGACGCTGTCGACAGCGCAAGCGAACCGCTGTGGCGGGCTTGGTCGATTGCCGGTCATCTCAATGCGGTGATTAACACCCCGGAGTTGCGTGAGGCGTATAACGCCATGCTCCCAGCGATTAGCGAATACTCTACCTGGGTAGGTCTGCACACAGGCTTATATGCCAAGTACAAGCGGCTGCATGAAAGCCCTCAGTTTGCACAGCTGTCTGCTCAACGCCAGCGTGTCATTGAACTTTCACTGAGAGATTTCAAACTAAGTGGAGTCGAGCTACAGGGCTCGGCACGTGATGCCTACGCAACAAATTCCGACAGGCAGGCACAGGTCTCGCAAAAGTTCTCTGAGAACGTCTTGGATTCGACGGATGCCTGGACGCTCGCGATCGACAACCTGGATACGCTGTCGGGCGTCCCCTCGGATGTACTGAACGCAATCAAGGATCCCGACGCGTCGATCTGGACCCTGAATTTAAAGATGCCCTGCTATTTACCCGTCATGCAGTACGCAAAAGATCGGGAACTGCGTCGCACGCTTTATCGCGCATACGCGACACGAGCCTCCGATCAGGGCGACCCACGATTCGATAATTCAACATTGATCTCAGAGTCGTTGTCCCTACGGGCACAAGAGGCAAACTTATTGGGATTTAAGCACTACGCCGAATTGCGTTTGCAAACCAGGATGGCCAAGAGCGCGCAAGAAGTCACCGATTTTTTGCGACAGCTCACTCTAAAAGCTAAACCCTTCGCGCAAAGAGACCTTGCTGAGCTGACCGAGTTCGCTCGCACTGCGCTTAATTTATCTGACCTCCAACCGTGGGATATTGCCTTTGTCTCGGAGCGCTTGCGTGAGTCGCGCTACGATTATTCCGAAGACGAAGTCAAACAATACTTCACCGAGCCGCGCGTCCTGAGCGGCCTGTTCGACGTCATCAAGACATTGTTCCACGTTGAGCTCATCGACCTTCCGGTAAACGGGTGGTGCCCGGAAGTGCGTGGC
>CAIUZV010000452.1 GCA_903903735.1 uncultured beta proteobacterium
AGAATGAAACAGAACGGACAGATGTGGGTGCTGTGGCCGAAACAGGCCGGCGCACCGTCGGCGCGCTGATCAGGATGACGTAACCAGATGAGCGCATCAATCGTCGTTTGTGGGAGTGGCATTGTCGGTTTAGCCACGGCTGTGGCGTTCGCCCGAAAGGGTGAGGCGGTGACGCTCGTTGGCCCACGACCGACTGTGCAGAGTCTGTCTCAAGATGAGTTCTTTGCCCGGGTATATGCCTTGTCTCCCGCAAGCCAGCGTTTTCTGGCGTCGATCGGCGTCTGGGATTTGATGGACGCACGACGGTTGACGTCGGTTCAGGCGATGGAGATTCATGGCGACGGTGATGGATTGTTGAACCTGAACGCCTGGCAATCTGCGCAATCCGAGCTGGCCTGGATCGTCGAGTCCTCGGAGATTGAGCGCGTGTTGGTGCAAGCAGCGCAGGTGGTGGGTTTGCGCTGGATCACCGAAAAATTTGCATCCTATACGTCGGGCGCGCTCACCACGGACCGAGGCACCACCCTTGAGGCGGAGTTATTCATCGCCGCCGATGGCGCACAGTCGCCGTTGCGAGCGGCGGCGGGACTGACAGTAGAGAGCCGCCCCTACGGAGCGACTGCACTGGTCGCGCATGTCAATTGCAGCGTGCCGCACCAAGGTACCGCCTTGCAATGGTTTGGTTCGGATGGCGTCTTAGCTTTTTTGCCTATGCCTGACACGGCGCTGGGCCCACAAGTGTCGATGGTATGGTCCTTGAAAGAAGCCATCGCGAATGAGTTGCTGGCGATGCCCGCTGCACAGCAGGCCTCAGCGTTACAGACAAGATTGGCTGCTGCGACTGCTGGGCGCTTAGGTGCATTAACATTACGCAGCGCGGTGCATGGCTTCCCGCTGACACTCAATCAGTCGCCTATGATTGGTGATTGCTTGGCGCTGGCTGGCGACGCGGCGCACCGCCTGCATCCCTTGGCAGGGCAAGGACTTAATCTAGGGCTCGGTGACGTACAAGCATTGGTCGATACCGTCGCCGCACGTGAGTCGTTCCGCAGCCCTGGCGACCCAATGGTATTGCGGCGTTATCGCCGACTCCGTGCAGAGCCTGTGATGGCGATGCGTCTCGTGACGGATGGGTTGGCCCGTCTGTTTGATATTCAACACGCACCCGTTGTTAGGTTGCGTAATATGGGGATGAATCTCGCAGAAAAGTTACCGTTTATCAAGCGGCAACTGATCGCGGGCGCATCCCGCTAGGAGAAATGATGTTTAACCGTTTGTTCATGCGTATGTCGTGGGTGGTGGTCTCTTTGTGGAGTACTGCCGTGCTGGCGCAAGCGACACCCCCTGCTGTCGCAGCGGCGGCAGCCGCGAGTGCCGAGGATGCCAAAGCGGCGGCGGTCAAAAAGCTTTTTGCCGAACGCTTCAATAACCCACCGATTGTCGGCGTGCGTTCAACTCCTTACGGCCTGTATGAAGTCCAGCTTGGATCAGACCTCGTCTATACCGATGAAAAGGTGAACTTTGTCTTGGATGGAACGCTGATCGATGCAAAAACACGTCGTGACATCACACGCGAGCGTCAGGACGAGTTAGCAAAATTGCCGTTTGAACAGTTGCCCTTCGAGTTATCTTTTAAGCAAGTGCGGGGTGACGGCTCACGTAAGCTCGCGATTTTTGAGGATCCTAACTGCGGCTATTGCAAAACGCTACGCAAATCGTTGGGCGAAATTGATAATCTGACCGTGTACACGTTTCCCTATCCGATTCTCTCACCAGACTCGACACAAAAAGTGAAAAACATCTGGTGCGCAAAAGATCGTGGTGAAACGTGGGATGCTTGGATGCTAAAAGGGGTGGTACCCCCTAAGGTTGACTGCGAGGTTCCTGTTGATAAGATGGTAGCGCTCGGTCAAAAGTTGATGGTGCGCGGGACGCCAGCCATATTCTTTGCCGATGGCAGTCGAGTCGGGGGCGCTATTCCGAAAGAAGAGATCGAGAAAAGATTGCAGCAGTGAGTCTTGTCGGTTGACAAGTGCAGGTGAAATTTTTTTAAGTGGACCGTGATTAAGGTCTGTAAGTCTGATTATCTGGAGATGACAATGCGTATTGCAGTGCTTGATGATTATTTGAAAGTAGCCCAAGGGTTGGCCAACTGGTCTTCGCTTGGCGCAGACGTTAAATTTTTTGATGAATTTATTCAGCCAGATCAGCTCGCAAAGACCTTGGCTGATTTCGAGGTGGTTGTCGCCATGCGCGAGCGCTCAGCGTTTCCTGCCGCCGTCATTCAGTCGATGCCGAAACTTAAACTGCTAGTGACCACTGGACTGCGCAACAACTCGATCGACCTAGACGCCTGTCGTCAAAAAGGTGTGGTGGTGTGTGGCTCGCCAGGCGACCCCAAGAGCACCGGCGCCACCGCAGAACTCGCTTGGGCCTTGATGTTGGCATTGTTTAAAAAGATTCCCCAAGAGTCGGTCAACATGACGAACGGACTTTGGCAGACGTCGATGCCCCCCACCCTTGAAGGTAAGCGGCTTGGTTTAGTGGGCGCTGGCCAGTTGGGCAAAAAGGTCGCCAAGGTTGGTCAAGCATTTGGGATGGAAGTCGTAGCCTGGAGCCCAAACCTGACCGAAGAGCGCGCAGCCGAAGCCGGCGTGAAAC
>CAIUZV010000453.1 GCA_903903735.1 uncultured beta proteobacterium
GCGCACTAATTTAAATCTTGATGTTGTTGTTCTTAATCACTTCGGTAAACTGAGTGCGAATAGAGGCCAAGTACTTGACCGTCTCGGCTTGTGAGCGGAAGTCGATGTCTACCGAAATACGGCTAAACACTTCAACCATATTTGGATCTTGCATCACCTGTCGAACCGCCTTGCTTAATGTTTCAACAAGCTCGGGTGGCAATTTACCGGGGGCGACTAAGCCAATCCATGCGCCCAAGTTGAAGCCCGGGATATTAGCGACTGTCGCGAGTGGTGGAATGCCAGGTGCGGACGGAGCTCCTTTTTCGATAGACACACCGAGCGCCTTTAGACGCCCGTTGCGGATAAAAGGCATTGTCGCCGCAGCGGTTTCAATACAGTACGAGACGCGGCCAGCGATGACATCCGTCAGTGCCGGCGATGAGCCCTTGTAAGGCACATGAATCGCTTTGATACCCACAGCAGCATTGAACGCTTCAGCAACTAAGTGCGCGGTCGCACCCGTGCCGGATGACGAAAATGAGTACTTGTCTGGATTTGCTTTGAGCAACTTAATGAATTCTCCTGCTGTATTCGCAGGAAAGTTTGGCTCAGTCACCAGGATGTAGGCAGACAATCCGCACATTCCAATTGGGGTCAAATCATTGACTGGATCGTACGGAACTTGCTGAAGCAGTGGGCTAATTGAAATCGGACCGGCCGAACCAGCCAAGAGTGTATAGCCATCAGGGGCAGCCTTCGCCACGTAGTCCGTGCCGATCACGCCACCTGCGCCAGCTTTGTTGTCCGGTACGACGCTTTGACCAAGCACTTGGGATAGGCCCTGTGCGAGCGCACGGCCAACCAGGTCTGTTGCTTGTCCTGGAGGCCACGGAATCACTATTTTGATCGGCTTATTCGGGTACTTGGCCTGAGCAAAGCCAACTGAGGGTAATGACAGCCCGCCAGCTAAGGCGAAACCAGTCGCACCTAAAATCGAGCGCCGGGTAGTATTAGGGGTAGTCGCTGCTGAAGGCGTCGAATCATTATTTGATATTTTTTTCATAGCCGTTGAGTCTCCGAATTTCTGTAAACACTGAAATCAATGATGTAACACCCATCAATATCAACTTGATTAGCCCAGTGATGTGAATGCACTGGACCATAGACGCCACAATCGATGCGCCATGATATTCGAGAACGCATGAGAATCGGGAGACGTTATGAAATTTTTATGCAAAAGAATTGGCAAATATCTTGCTCTTGCATTAGGGTTTACTCTAGCTTGAGCGTACGCGCTAGGCTTAACGTCCTGCCGAGGAATCGTCGGATATTTGAGTAACGATGATCCCAGCAATCAACAGCCCAATACCGATCAGTCGGGTCATACTGACCGGTCGCACCATGGCGCCAAGTAAACCAAAGTGGTCAATCACGACTGAAATGATAATCTGGGCTGACACAGCACAAACAATAAAATTTGCCAGGCCAATCCGCGGTGCGAGCAAGGTCGCGCTGATGACATAAAAACCAACAATGAATCCGCCGAGATACTCGATCGGTTTCGCATTAGCGAGATCCGTAGCATGCGGTAGAGATTTTGTTAGGACGAGCGCAACAGTCAAACAAAATAAAAAGCCAACACCAAACAAAATAACTGAAGCATGAAGCGCTTCTCCCATTGACTTGCCGAGCCGTCCATTCAGGATTGCCATCACTGGGATGAAAGCGCCGGCAAGTGCGGCCCAAATTAGTAAGCGTACTGGAGTCATAGGGTCAAGCCTTATCGTGCGTATCGTCTATTGTGCAAGCGCGCGGTGATCGCCAGTCTTACTGTCGAGAAGTAACTGGTAAAAGACCTTCCTGCGAAAAAATGCCTGCCGCGCGCGCCGAAGTAAGAAGTTTGACGAACGCATCGACCCCAGCGTCACCGGTCGTTTTGTACCAAAGAATATATTGACTGACTAGTTCAAACTCTTTGGGAAAAGGACCAACGAGAGTTGTTCGATCCGCCTGGACCACTTCACTCATTTGGGTGATCCCGATGTCTACGGTTTTGCTTTGGATCAGTCGCATGGTTTCGATGCCATCGCGAGCAACCACAGCCTTTGCCATGACCTCTTGCTCAATGCCTAACTCCCGGATCACTTTGACAAAGTGAAGGCCAACAGTTGCACCTCGAGCAGGGTCAGAAAAAGCAATTTTTTTCGCACTCAGCAGGGCTGCTTTTAGATCAGCACCATTGTGTACAACCGGTTTGACAGCTTGTGAGGAGGCGATGCCTGCTGCAGTATCCACCAGATGAATTGCTTGACCATTGGTGAGTAAATTCGAAGCGATCGCTTTGTCGATGCGAGGTTTGGTCGTAATCAGGAAGCTTGCATTAGGATCGGCAAGAAACTTTTTTTCTGCAGCGCCGGCTGTATCAAAATCATTCACAATCGAGTGGCCAGACTCTGTTTGATACGTTTGACTCAGAGCAATCAGAGGTATTTTGATGCCAGCTGCAGCATACAGGCGGTACTCAGCCGCAATGGTGGGCTTGGTACAGCACAAAAAGAAAGCGACCACGGTAATAAAGAGTCTGATGTTTCTCATGCTAGAGCATTCCTTTGTAAAACCGTGGCGGCAGATGTCTTTCGTTATGAGGAACAACTAAATAAGATTTGGCATGCACGAAAGCGAAATGTATCACGCGATGTAATGTGCACCTATCTCCAAATCTCGCTGATTTCAATCAGGTTCTGGTCCGGGTCTCGCACATAGATCGAGTTGATTTTTGAGGTTGCACCGGTACGCATGCCGGGCCCCTCGATAATCGGCCAGTTGGCCGTCTTTAGGTGTGCGATGACGTCGCTGAGGGGGCGATCCGCAATAAAGCAAAGATCGAGCGATCCTGGTGTGGGTATATCGGCCTTTGGCTCGAACTCCTTGCCTTTGATATGCAGGTTAATTTTTTGATTGCCGAACTTGAAGGCCTTGCGCTCGACGGGTGGAGTCCCGCCAACAAATGATTCAAGCCGCATGCCGAGCACGCGTGTATAAAAGTCTATGCAGGCCGACTCATGGGCTGTGGTTAAAACGAGATGGTCTAGATGATCAATCATGGTGTTGGCGTCAAAATTTTGCGCTCAAGCATTTTAACTAATGCATGTACCGCTTGATTCGCTGGGGTTGGAATATTGTGCTCGATCCCTTTACGAACAATAAGTCCATTCAGATAATCGATCTCACTTTGCTTGCCACGCATCAAGTCTTGAGCAGTCGAAGATTTTTGACGCGGCATTGTCATGGGAATCTGTGCGTTAACGTTGAGGGCTTCTTCAGCTGAAATGTTGACGCCTTCACTTTTTGCTATCAGCAGAAACTCGACGGTTAACGCATCAATGAGTGTCTTAATTTCCGCCGTCTCAACCATCTGACCATAATCGATCGCACCGATGGCCGATATCCCGTTATAGGCGCAGTTCACTAGAAACTTTGCCCACAAGTCTCGCTTGACGTCTGGCGAGACGTTACAGGGAACGTTAGATTTACTGAAAAGAGCGGCGATCGCTTTGAGCGTGCTTGTCCAGTCACCCTCAGCGCCAGCAGCGCCGATGGCCAGCTCGCCGCGACCCACGTGCTCCACATGACCGTCACCCGCCATGCGCGTGGCGACATAGACGACCGAGGGAAACGTCGGATTTGAAATCGTCGCGCGAATGCGTTCGTAGTTATCGACCCCATTTTGGAGGCTGAGAATTACGGCATCTTTTTTAATATGAGGGGCGATTGATCTGATGGCATCTTCAGTATCGCTGGACTTCACGCAACATAAAATCAGGTCGGCGCCGCTGATCTCTGATACGTCCGTCGTTGCCTTCAAGCGCACATGCTCTTTGAAGCTTAAGCAATCTAAGTACAGACCATTCTGATTGATTGCTGCGACATGGTTTGCCCGCGCGATGAGTGTGACTGCATTGCCGGCACGAGCGAGCATTCCCCCAAAATAGCAACCAACGGCGCCAGCGCCTAAAACAGCGATAGTTGGGTTGTTGCGGAGTATGTTGACCATACCGTTAGACTTAAAGAGGTGCGAACCCAAGCGCCTCGCGGAATCGATTTTTGACATAAACACCATCACGCGAGGGAAGGGCGCGCGGCAAGTCATCGGCTTTGATGAAAATCTGTGCGAAGTTGACGCCGTTGCGCTTGTGTACCCCATCTACAACTTTTGCGAGATCGCTTGCGTCGTGGACTTCATAGGCGTTTTCGATGCCGCACGCACGAGCGACCGCAGCAAGGCTTGTGCCATGACTTGTGTGGCTGAATTGCATACCCGTTTCACCGAAGTGACCATTATCGAGAACGACGACAGTCAGATTTTTCGGTTTTTGCGCATTAATGGTGGCGATTCCACCGATCCCCATTAGCTGTTCACCATCCCCAGTGACAACGACAACTGACTTTTCGGGTTGTGCGAGTGCGAGACCCAAGCCGACGAGTGCAGCACCACCCATAGCACCCCAGAGGTAAAAGTTCTTGTCCCGATCGCCCGCGGCGAATACGTCGTAGGTGGGGGATCCAAGGCCTGTGACCACCAGTGCATCTGGACATTTCGCGAGTAGATCTTTCACAAAGGCGCGTCGATCGATTGTTGCTGTTGCAGTGTTTCGTACAGTCATGTTCATTCCTTATTTACGAAGCCACTTTTTGCGGCCGATCAAACTTTGAGACAGCAGCACGGCAACTTGCTCGCCGCCTTCAAAGGCCGCATCAAGCGCCGCGCTCACAATGTCCGCGACTTCATCAGCGCGTTCGGCGCGCAGCACCGTAATCCCCATCAGTTCCATCGAACCTTGCGTGGCTTTGCTCATGGGTACCTGCCAGGGGTTGAATTCTGCATATTCACCCCGCATGGTGACTAAGCTCAGAAAGGGAAAGCGGCAGCTTTGGAGTAAGGACATCATATTGATGCAGTTGCCTACGCCGCTGCTTTGCATGAGCAATGCAGCGCGCTCTCCGCCGAGCCAGGCGCCAGAGGCAATCGCTACGCCCTCTTCTTCGGTCGTGAGAACGATGCCGCGCATGCTGGGCTCTACATGTACGCGTCGGATGACGTGCGCATGGCCCGCGTCCGGGACGTAGGCGACTTGGCGGATGTTGCCTTGTTTGAGGACATTGAAAATGTCTTCTTGCCAAGGGGATTGGGGTTGTTCTTCGCTCATGATGTCGACTTTGGTTGATGTGAGAAAGGTAAAGTTGAATGACTAGCTTGAATCATAGGGCGATTTCAAGTGTGCCGCAAACAGCGGTGGCCGCACCGCTCGGGATGAACGCTAAGTAGGTTTGCGCAACATTTGTTCATAATTAAAGCGTTTATCCACCTCAAGAATCGATTCGCCCGCTTGCAGAGCTTCGATCATTGCTAGTTCTTTGGCCATGATTTCTTCGGCGGCATCCACGACCTCTTTGAGTCGTTCAATGGGAATGACGACCACACCATTTACATCCGCCACGATGACATCGCCCGGGCGTACCGGTGCATCGCCCAAGCGAACAGGAATATTCCAGGCCTCTTGCACAATACGGCCACGCGCCGTGCTGGGGACGGTCGCACGCGCATGAACAGGAAAGCCGAAGACCTCGCATGCGTCGACATCGCGTACCGCACCATCGACAACAACGCCAGAGACACCCTTTTGCTTAGCGCCCATTGCAAGGATTTCGCCCCAGCAATTGTGGTGTAGGTCTCCGCGGTTATCGATAACGATGATGTCACCGACCTCGCTATTAAAAATTGCATCGACCCCGAGATGTGCGACCGCCGGCACCGCACCGGCTGCAATCATGCGAATCGTCATTGCACGTCCGACTATTTTGGTACGACCCCATTGCGGGATGATCCCATGCACTGCGCAGCGCGCAATGCCCACTCGATCAAGCGCATCGCTTAGGTTCGAGGTTGCGAGCGCGTTGAGTCGAGTACGGAATTTGGAGTCAAAGTCAGTAGCATTCATTCTTTATTCCTTAATGCGTATTCAGGCGAAATTTAATCAACTCGGGCCCCGGCCATCTTAATCAAGTCACCCCACTTAACGATCTCAGCGTCAATCACTTTCTTGAAATCATCAGGATTGCTCTTGATTGGTGTGGACCCTTGCTCGGCCAGCTTTGCTAGCACGCTGGGATCTTGCAGAACAGACTGCACCGCGTTGCTGAGTTTTTGAACAACGTCTTTCGGTGTTCCAGTCGGAACAAAGATTCCATTCCACAGCACGATTTCAAACCCCGGTAAGACCTCGTCAATCGCAGGCAAATTGGGGAACTTGGCAAGCCGAGACTTGGTGGTCACGCCGAGCGGCCTGAGTTTGCCACTATCAACAAAGCCTAGCACTTCTACCAGTGGCGAGAACACAGCTTGTATCTGACCGGCCAGCAGATCATTGTTAGCAAGCGAACCACCTTTGTAGGGCACATGCACCATGTCGCCACCGACCATGTTGTTAAACAAGACTCCCGCGAGGTGGTTTGACGCGCCGCTACCTGAAGAGCCGTAGTTGATCGCAACCTTTTTTTGCTTTACGACCTCAACAAAATCTTTCAGTGTTTTGGCTTGAAAGTCATTGTTCACCATCAGTACGTTCGGAATCAATGCAACCTGTGAGACGGGAATAAGGTCCTTTTGTACATTTAGCCCCATGTTCTTGTACAGGGATACGTTTGCAGTCAGCGTGCTGGTGTGAAGCAAAATCGTGTAGCCATCAGGTGTGGCGCGCGCAACCGCGGCTGCACCAATATTGCCTCCAGCTCCTGTTCTATTCTCAA
>CAIUZV010000454.1 GCA_903903735.1 uncultured beta proteobacterium
CTACCAACTGAGCTACTCCGGCATTTCGCTTTTATTTCAAAGCGGCACGAATTATAAATGATTTGTTTGGACTAGGTTGCCTTGAGCGAAACCTAGGAGTACTGCTTACTTAACAACGGTGAGCCTAGGCTTTTTAGGGTCAGGCGCTGGTGTTGAGGAATCGCTTGGTTTGATAGGTTCTGCGGCGGTCGTTTGGGATGACGCGGGCGCTTGTGCCGAGAGACCAGTGCTTTGTTCGACCTCAAAGCCCATTCCGGCGCCGGTTTCACGTGCGTAGATTGCGGTGACCGCTGCGAGAGGGACGTATAGGTTTTCCGTGACACCGCTAAATCGTGCTTGAAATTCAATCGCGTCGTTGCCTAATACCAAGCGATTTGTCGCAAGCGAACCAATATTCAAGGTGATTTGGCCATCGCGAATATGCGCGGGTGGGACCAAGGTATTGGCATCGACGCGCACCACAATGTGTGGCGTATAGCCATTGTCCGTACACCACTCGTGCAGGGCACGAATCATGTACGGTTTGGTCGAGGATTCAGCCATTAAGAGACCTGACGCCGTTGTGATTCAAGGAGCAGCCCCGCAACTAGCGGCGCATCACCTTCTCGGAGGGTGTCAGTGCTTCGATGTAGGCTGGACGCGAGAAAATACGCTCACCGTATTTCTGGATCGGTGCAGCAGTTTTCGGCAGTTCAATCCCGTAATGATCCAGGCGCCAGAGCAACGGAGCCATGGCCACATCAAGCATTGAGAACTCTTCACCAAGCATGTACTTGTTCTTGAGTAGCAATGGTGCAAGTTGTGACAGGCGATCACGTACGGCGGCGCGCGCCACGTTGAGTCGCTTTTCGTCGCCGCGTATCGCACGGTCTTCGAGCGCTGCAACGTGAATGAACAGCTCTTTTTCAAAGTTGTACAAGAACAGACGGGTGCGCGCGCGCATCACCGGATCCGCAGGCATTAACTGGGGGTGCGGAAAGCGCTCGTCGATGTACTCGTTGATGATGTTCGATTCGTACAAAATCAAATCGCGCTCGACCAGGATCGGGACTTGGCCGTAGGGGTTCATGACCGCAATGTCTTCTGGCTTGTTGTACAAGTCGATGTCGCGGATTTCGAAATCCATCCCTTTTTCGAACAACACAAAGCGGCAGCGATGTGAAAATGGGCAGGTGGTTCCGGAGTAGAGGACCATCATGATGGATTTCCGTCCTAAAAATGAATGCGGATAAAAGCGAAAGGCCAGCGTCTACGTCGAGCAGACGCTGGCCCGAAAAACAGCTTACTTAACGTGCTTCCAAAACGATGCGTTCAGGCGCCAAGCGATAACAAAGAATACGCCCAAGAAAAGCAAGACCCACACGCCGATTTGTTTGCGTTTTTGCTGGATAGGCTCCGACATCCAAGTCATGAATGCCGTCAAGTCGGCGATGTCGCTGTCGTAGGCCGCTGTGCGTTGAGGCTCAAGCGCCTTGAACTTGTGGTCGACACTTGCCTTGCCACGGTAGTTCGAAAGAGGTTCGACTTTTGATGTGGCATAACCGGCTGCATCAAAGGTGGTGACGATGCGTTCCCAGCCTGCAGGTTTGCCTGCCTGCGCAGGCAGTTGATGCACGGTGGTCGTCGTCAATTCGCGCGGTCCCTGACGATCCCACAACACATGAGGCATACCAGAGTTTGGAAACGCAAGGTTATCCCAACCCGTCACTTTGGTTGTGTCTCTGTAGTAAGTCCGCAGGTAGGTATAAATGTAGTCAGACCCTGAGGGACCGGCATTGATTGATTTTGCTCTTGCCATGACAGACAAGTCAGGAGGTGTCACACCGAACCACACTTTTCCATCTTTAGCCGAGACAGACCCCATCATTAAATCGCCTACTTTCTCTCCAGTGAACAACAAGCTGTCGCGGATTTGCTGATCGGTCAGGCCAATATCCTTGAGCTTGTTGTAGCGCATCGCAGAGGCGCTGTGACAGTTGAGGCAATAGTTGACGAACAGCTTGGCGCCATTTTGTAGCGCAGCAAGATCGCTAATGCGATTTGGTGCTTGCTCGAGGGGGAATGCTCCGCCCGCAGCATGCGCACCTGAGCAGGTGATTACTAGGGCAAGAGCACAAAGCAGCTTCTTGATCATGTTCATTCCGTAATTAAAGTTAGGCTCAATGTGCGTGGAACGTGACACGGTCAGGGACCGGCTTAAACGTGCCCAGGCGGCTCCAGATTGGCATCAGGAAGAAAAATGCCAGATAGATGAGCGTGCCAATTTGCGACATCAGGTTGAAAATATCTGTCGGTGCCTGAGTACCGAGGTAGCCTAAGACGACGAAGTTTGCAAAGAAGATGCCGTAAAGCGTCTTGTGCCAACCTGGCCGATAGCGGATGGACTTGACTGGACTGTAGTCGAGCCAGGGCAGGAAGAACAGCAAGACAACGGCGCCACCCATGGCGACCACACCCCAGAATTTCGCATCAATGACACGCAGCAACACGGCCACGGCGATCAGCAAGACTGGAGCGATTAGCTTCATGATGCCTTTGACGCGCATGAACAACACGATCGCAGCCAACACAGCGCTACCAGCCAAGACCCAAGTGAAGTCATCGGTCGTTGCACGTAGCATCGAGTAGAAAGGCGTGAAATACCAGACCGGAGCAATGTGCAGTGGTGTGACCAGTGGGTTGGCCGGGACGAAGTTGTTGTACTCAAGGAAATAACCTCCCATCTCCGGCGCGAAGAAAATAATCGCCATAAAGATGATGAGGAAGCCGACAAACCCCATGATGTCGTGCACGGTGTAGTAAGGGTGGAAAGGAATCCCATCCAGAGGGCGACCGTACTTGTCTTTTTTAGCCTTGATGTCAACGCCATCTGGGTTGTTTGAACCCACTTCGTGCAAAGCGACGACGTGCGCAGCAACCAGGCCTAGCAAGACCAAAGGAATGGCAATGACGTGGAACGCAAAGAAGCGATTGAGTGTGGCGTCGGAGACAACGTAATCGCCTCGAATCCAGATCGACAGCTCGGGCCCAATGAAAGGAATGGCCGAGAACAAGTTCACAATCACCTGTGCACCCCAGAAGGACATTTGTCCCCAAGGAAGGAGGTAACCAAAGAAGGCTTCAGCCATCAAGCACAGGAAAATTCCCACACCAAAAATCCAGACCAGCTCGCGTGGTTTGCGGTATGAGCCGTAAATCAGCGCACGCACCATATGCAGATACACCACAACAAAAAACATGGAAGCGCCGGTGGAGTGCATGTAACGGATAAACCAGCCGCCAGGCACTTCGCGCATGATGTATTCAACGGACTGAAACGCAAATTGCGCATCTGGTTTGTAGTGCATCACTAGAAATATGCCGGTCACGATTTGCAGGACCAGAACTAGCAGAGACAACGCACCAAAAAAATACCAAAAATTGAAGTTCTTTGGGGCATAGTATTCAGACAAATGCGCTTTGTATGTTGATGTCAACGGAAAGCGACGGTCTATCCAGCCTAACAGTCCGGTCGTTTCGACGGATTTTTCGTCAGCCATGAAACGGCTCCTTTTACTTTGATCAGTATCGCGTTATGCGGTGTGGTTCAGGGGGCGGGTTAGGCCTTATTGTTCTCGTCGACACCGATAATGATCCGGGTGTCGCTCAAATATTGGTAGGGCGGCACTTCGAGGTTGTCCGGCGCAGGCTTATTTTTATAAGCGCGACCAGCCATATCGAAGGTTGATCCGTGGCATGGGCACAAGAACCCACCGTCCCAGTTATTGGGCAGGCTAGGCTGTGGACCTGTCATAAATTTCGGTGTGGGCGAGCAACCTAAGTGCGTGCAGATGCCGACTGCTACAAACAGATCGGGCTTTCGTGAGCGCCATTCGTTTTTTGCATAAGAAGGCGTAAAGCCTGGACGCAGTGACTTTGGATCTGCGAGTTCACCATCGTTTTGCTTGAGCGAACCAAGTTGTTCTTTGGTGCGGTTAATGATCCACACCGGTTTGCCGCGCCATTCGACCGTGCGCATTTCGCCCGGGGCAAGGGTGCTGATGTCTACCTCAACCGGGGCGCCGGCTGCGCGCGCTTTATCACTCGGCGCAAAGGTACTGACAAACGGCACGGCTAGCGCCGCACCCGCTGCTCCGCCAACGGCACAGGTTGTGCCGATCCAGAAGCGACGTGAGGGGTCTGACGGCAGGGTTGGGGGAACCGCACCTTCGTCATCGTGCACAATTGAATCGTGACTCATCTTCTATCCTTATCGCAGCCAACGTGTTTGAGCCAACACATTGCAGACCAGTTCAGTATGACGCTGCTTCGAAGGCATCCTAGCGGGGCGACCCCGCGGGGTGTGCTTCTATACAGTTGTCACAACTTAAATTAACCCCTTATTATAGCGCTAGCCAAGACAGACTCACAGTAAGGGAAAGACAAATGATTCAAGGTAAAGAGATTTTGAAGGAATCCCGCGGAATATTTAAGGAATTTCGCGAGTTTGCTGTACGGGGTAACGTTGTTGACCTCGCAATCGGTGTGATTGTGGGTGCCGCTTTTGGCAAAATTGTTGACTCTCTTGTTAAAGATATCGTGATGCCGATCGTTAACTTTTTGGTTGGCGGATCGATGGACTTTAGTAACAAGTTTGTGGTGTTGTCCCGCCCCGCGGGCTACGTCGGCCCAGAAACCTATGCTGACCTGACCAAGGCAGGGGCAACTATTTTTGCCTGGGGTAATTTTTTAACGATCGTGATCAACTTTGTGTTGCTAGCGTTTGTGATCTTCTGGATGGTGAAGGCGATCAACACGGCGCGCAAAAAGATGGACTTGGAGGCCGCCCCGCCTCCAGTGCCTGAGAACGTGCTACTGCTGCGCGAGATTCGCGATTCGCTTAAAAAGTAAGCAAGTTAAACCGGGTTGTCGATGTCTATAAAGTCAACCTTAACACCGAACTGCTGTTGGATTGCCTGGGCGAGCGCCTGGACGCCATAGCGTTCGGTGGCATGGTGCCCCGCACCGATAAAGCCAACGCCAGATTCTCGTGCCAAGTGCACGGTGGGTTCTGAGACCTCGCCCGTGATGAAGAGGTCTGCCCCCGCATCAATCGCTTCACTAAACATTCCTTGTGCCGCGCCCGTGCACCACGCGATCGTCCCCACAGGCTGCTCGGGTGCGCCGACCACAAGCGGTTCGCGCCCTAGCCGCGAAGCGACTTGGGCGGCCACCTCGCCAAGCGTCGCGGCACCGGGCATGGCCCCTAGCCAAATCAGATTTGATGCGCCCGCCGTGCGCGGTGCGCCGACCGAGTCGCCACCCATCTGTTCTTGTCGGGCGACCACTAAACCCAAGCGAGAGGCTAGCTGAGCGTTATTCCCTAGTGTTGGGTGGGCATCAAGGGGTAGGTGGTAGGCGAGCAGATTGATATTTGCCGCAAGAAGCGAGGCCAGACGGGTGCGTTGCGTGCCTCGGATGCGTGGATCATCACCTCGCCAAAACCAGCCGTGGTGTACGAGTAGTGCATCGGCACCCCGCGCAATCGCGATATCGATCAGGGCCTGACTTGCGGTGACGCCCGCGATAATATGGGACACTCGCTCAAGACCTTCGACCTGCAGACCGTTTGGGCAGTAGTCTTTAAATGATGCGACCCTGAGGGTGGTATCTAGCCAGGCACAGAGTTCGCGGGTCGAGACAGAGGTCATAATTTTCCTGAAAACAAAATGCGTCGAATTTGGCTGATTTTTGCTCAAGCAGTAACGGTTTGTTTAGCGATTTTATTCGTGGTGGTGACTTTGC
>CAIUZV010000455.1 GCA_903903735.1 uncultured beta proteobacterium
AGGCGATAGGTCTCAAGCGCATGATCGCCCGGCAAGAGCGACATCGGCGTGTTCTGCACAATCTGCGCAGTGGTTTGTGTGGAAGCAATAATCGTGACGTAGACGGGGAACGCTACGATCAACACGCCGAGTATCAGCACGAGATGGGATAGCAGGGTCAAGCCAGGACGACGTTCGATCATACTCATGCGTATTGCACCTTACGCTCGATAAACCGAAATTGCACAACGGTCAGACACACCACGATCGCCATCAAAATAACTGACTGGGCGGCCGAGCTTCCCATATCCATCGCTTTAAAACCATCGTAGTAGACCTTGTACACGAGGATCGCGGTCGACTTGCCGGGGCCGCCGTGCGTCGTCGCGTCAATAATCGCGAAGGTATCGAAGAAGGCGTACACCACGTTAATCACCAGCAAGAAGAAAGTTGTGGGTGACAACAAGGGGAACACAATCGTGCGAAAGCGATACCAAGGCGTTGCACCGTCAATGGCCGCCGCCTCGAGAAGCGAACGGGGAATCGACTGCAAGCCTGCAAGAAAAAACAAAAAGTTATACGAAATTTGCTTCCATACGGCCGCGACAACAATCAAGGTCATCGCGTCGCGACCATCGAGCATGTGATTCCAATCGACGCCAAACCAATGCAAGGCGTAGGAGACGACTCCCATCGGGGAAGCGAAAATAAACACCCACAAGACACCGGCCACCGCCGGGGCAACAGCATACGGCCAAATTAGAAGCGTTTTATAAATATTGGCAGCGCGCCACACCCGGTCAGCCATGACCGCCAACAACAGGGCCAAGCTCAGTCCAACCACGGCCACTAGCAGTGAAAAAATTGCTGTCGTTTGAAATGACTCAAGGTACAGCGGGTCGTTAAAGAGTCGGGAGAAATTCTGCCACCCGACGAACTGACGTGACATCCCAAACGCATCCTCTTCTAGGACGCTTTGATACAAGGCTTGGCCTGCAGGCCAAAAGAAGAACACCAAGACGATCGTCATCTGCGGCGCCACAAGCGCCCACGGTAACCATCGAGATTTAAAACGAACTTTCTTTTCCATCAGCTTTTATAGAAAGCGCGGTAGGCTACTTAAGCTTCCCACCGCGCTTTCCTGTCACCTTAGCGGCTGTTTGCCTTTTCAAAACGCTCTAGCAGCTCGTTTCCGCGCTTGACGATTGCATCCAATGCATCTTTCGCAGCTTTTTTGCCACCCCAGACCTGTTCGAGTTCTTCATCGATGATGGTCCGAATCTGCACATGGTTGCCCAAACGAATGCCTCGGGAATTATCAGTCGTCTTGCGAATCATCTGCGTGACCGAAACATCGGTACCGGGATTCTGTTTGTAAAAACCCGACTTTTCGGTCAACTCAAACGATGCGATCGTAAGCGGCAAGTAACCTGTGCGCTGATGGCTCTTTGCAGCCTCTTCTGGACGTGAGAGAAAATCAAAGAATTCTGCAACGCCCTTGTACTCGTCTGCCTTACGTCCGGCCATCACCCAGAGACTAGCGCCACCAATCACGGTGTTCTGTGGTGCACCTTTTACATCCGCATAGTAAGGCAAGGTCGATGTGCCAAAGGCAAACTTCGCATTACGCTTCAAGTTACCGTATAAGGCCGAAGAGCCTGTGGTCATCGCGCACTCACCTGAAACAAAAACCGGGTCTGCTGCATTGGCACGGCCTTTGTACACAAACAAACCGTCTTTGGCCATGTCCGCCAAGTTCTGAATGTGACGCACCTGCAAGGGTTCATTGACTTTTAAGCGCGCATCCATGCCCTTCATGCCATTACCTTGCGTGGCAAACTCAGTGTTGTGCCAAGCGCTAAAGCTCTCGAGCTGCGTCCAGCTCACCCAACTCGTTGTATAGGGGCACTTATGGCCCGAGGCCTTGAGCTTCTTGGTTGCCTCAATTAACTCAGGCCAGGTCACAGGAGGCTTTTCAGGATCCAAGCCAGCTGCTTTAAACGCATCTTTGTTGTACCAAAGCACCGTTGTAGAGCTGTTGAACGGAAAGCTCAACATTTGACCGTTCGGCGCCGTGTAGTAGCCTGCGACGGCCGGCACATACGCTGCCGGGTCGAACTTGATACCCGCCTTGCTCATGACGTCGGCCACAGGGACGATCGCGCCCTTGCTGGCCATCATGGTTGCCGTGCCGACTTCGAAGACCTGGAGGACGTGCGGCGCATTACCAGCACGAAACGCTGCAACAGCGGCCGTCATCGCTTCATCGTAGGTACCCTTAAAGACTGGAACCACCTTGTAATTTTTCTGGCTATTATTGAAATCCTTGGCGAGGTCGTTGATCCACTCACCCAACGCACCACTCATCGCGTGCCACCATTGAATCTCGGTCTGCGCTTGAACAGGCATTGCTGTCAGCGCACCAAACGTCATTGCGGCTGCCGCCGCGGCAAATTTCAGCTTCATAGGATCTCCTTGAGTTGCGCACACCGTCACGCATTGTCGAACGTTAAATTTGAAGGTACTGTCTGTACTGTAATGATTGCTGATGACAGTTTTGTTTATCTTTTTGTCACATGTTTGTAACACTTACCGCCCAAAGTTTGAATTAGGGTCTGCCCTGTTTCAAGCTTCAATGACCGACTTTTTGCGTTTGAGACCCCCCAGACCATGCAATACATCCTCGCGCTCGACCAAGGCACCACCAGTTCCAGAGCTATTTTATTTGACGCGCAGGGTCGCTGCGTCAAGACCGCACAAAAAGAATTTCGACAAATATTCCCAAAACCTGGCTGGGTCGAGCATGACGCCAACGAAATCTGGAATACCCAGCGCGAGGTGATTGAACAGGTTGTAGGGCTGCGCGACACCGCGGCATTGGTCAACCAGCTCGCCGGGATCGCCATCACCAATCAGCGTGAAACCACTGTCCTATGGGACCGACGTACGGGCGAACCTCTTGCCAACGCAATCGTATGGCAGGATCGCCGCACGGCAGATCTCTGCGACACGATGCGAACGCAGGGCCACACCGCGTTGTTGCAACGAAAAACTGGGCTTGTGCTGGATGCCTATTTTTCTGCAACAAAATTAGCGTGGCTGCTTGACCATATACCCGACGCGCGTGCAAGAGCCGAACGAGGCGAATTGGCCTTTGGCACCATCGACACCTGGCTGCTTTGGAAACTCACAGCAGGCAAGGTCCATGCAACCGACCCGAGTAATGCCTCACGGACGTTGCTGTTTAACGTGCACA
>CAIUZV010000456.1 GCA_903903735.1 uncultured beta proteobacterium
AAACAGCGAATAAGCCAGCCAGTAGGCTGAGGTGAAGGGTGCGACGTTGCATGAAAACTCCTTTGAAGTTGTGGTGTGTACGACAAGAGGGCGGTGCCTGTCTTACGTCAAACAGTTTAAGACAAAATGGTGCTTGATTAAAGGAGGGTTTTTCTTCATCGTTCAATCTAAAGAGCGATGATGAAATCAAGTTAACCCAAGGCCACTAAAGAGTAGGTGGTCAAAGAAACAGATATCCATCCTGAAAGCAATATTCAAGTGCGTGTTCTTAGTTTAAGGAATACCGATGGGACTGTCATTCAGGGGACTAGCTCACTTTGAATACGATTGTTCTGTAGCCTTCACATTGCACTTGCTTAGTTGTCGCCAAAACTGTTCAAGAAGTGTTATGTGCGTTACTATCTTTTTGCATAATTCTAAAAATCAAGAAAGTGACTTTTATGACCATTCAAGGCCTCATCCCTGCCACTCTGACACCCTTCAACAGCGCTGGTGCCATTGATCACCTGGCTTTGTCCAAGCACATTACATCTGTTGGTTCGGCAACAGGCCTGTATGGCATTGCGGTGAATGGCCATGCGGGCGAAATTTTGGCCTTAAACGATGACGAACGCCAGGCCGTTATTTCCACCGCGCGCAGTGCGATGCCGTCTGGCTTGAAGCTGATAGCGGGAATTGAAGCCTCTTCAATTGATGGCTTGGTACGTCAGGGGTTGCGCGCTCGCGATGCTGGCGCAGACATGCTGCTAGTGATCCCGCCATTTGATGTCAGGGTTTACCGTCACTTGTCGCACAACGTTGAGTCAGTTTTTCATGTGTTCCAACGTTTGGATAAAGAAGTTGCCCTGCCCATGATTGTTTTCCAGTACCCGGAACCCTCTGGGTGCGCTTATTCGCTAGACGCATTGGACAGGATCGCTGCGCTAGATCACGTCGTAGCGATCAAAGCTTCCTCTGGCACCCCCGCTAAATATGCGGAATTACACGACAGGTTGGCCAATAAACTGGCACTTCTTCCCGCTGCTGACTCTCCCTCTCTTTTGGGCATGCTTTTGCATGGTGCACCAGGATCGCTGATTGGTATCAGCGTCATCGGGACTCAGCAGTGGAGCGACCTTGTATTTGAAGCCACGCGTGGAAATGCGCAACGTGCCAAAGAAATTCACAACAGCTTTGCTGTGCCATTGATGCGGAGTATTTTTGAATACCACATGCATTGGACGGCGACCTGCCCCTTTGGCGCCACGAAAGAAGCGCTCGTTCAAATGGGGCAATTTTCCTCATCATGGGTACGCCCCCCTAGTGTGCTGGTCAATGACCATAAGAAGATCGAAATTAGAAATGGTCTGTTACAAGCGGGCTTGTTGAAAAAATAATTCTGACATTTTGTTTAACAGGCCGGTTAAAACTTACTAACGTACAGGAGACAAATCATGCAAAGAAGATCCTTGATTAAAACGGCATCAGTTGTGGCTTTGACAGCCCTTTCTCTACATGGAACTGTGGCAGCGCAGTCGCAGGCTTACCCAAACCGCCTAATTCGCATAGTGGTCCCCTATGCTGCGGGTGGCCCTGTGGATGTGGTGGCTCGCGTCATTGGCGAGCGACTTGAGAGCTATTTTCAGCAGCGCGTATTGGTCGATAACCGTGCTGGTGGCAACGCCGCGATTGGGACCGAGTTTGTTGCTCGTTCGATGCCAGATGGTTACACCTTGCTTATGGGGGCTCCCGCACACACAGCTAATCCGAGCCTCATGAAGTTGAGCTTCGATACGGCGAAAGATTTCATCCCAATATCAAACATCATTGAACAGCCAATGGTGATTGCCGTGCACCCTTCGATGCAAAGCAAGAACTTGCGCGAACTGATCGAAGAGCTGCGTGCGAATCCTGATAAATATAACTTTGGGACTTCTGGCGCCGGGGGGCCCCAGCACTTGATGGGTGAATTATTCAAGTCTGCCACGTCTACCCGAATTGTTCACATCCCTTACAAGGGAGCGGCTCCAGCTGCTCAAGCGCTGCTTGCGGGCGAGACGCAAGTCTCTTTTGGAACGCCCACCAACACCATGCCGCTTGTACGAGCTGGCAAATTGCGCGCCTTGGCTGTTAGCGCACCGAATCGATCACAGTTTGCACCAGACGTGCCTACCCTGGTTGAATTGGGCATACCAGGCGTTAATTATTTTTCATGGACGGGTCTTTTTGCACCTTCAGGTACGCCAACTGATGTGGTGGTGAAACTTCATGAAGGGATCAAGCGCGCGCTGGCTGAACCGGAGACGGCAGATAAGTTGATCAAAGCTGGTATGCAACCAGTCGGTAATTCGCCACAGGAATTCGCGCGTTTCATTGAGCTTGACATTGCACGTTCGGCAAAGATAGTCAAGGACACGGGCCTTACTCCCCAATGACCGGTCAAACCGGTATGGATGAAGCTGACTTGCATGGCAGTGTCAACGAGTCCTATGACGTTATTGTGGTGGGCGGCGGCGGCTCTGGTCTTGCGGCCGCAGCCGCAGCAGGACAAGCCGGCGCTAAGGTGCTTGTTTTGGAGAAGCAGCCCACCTTAGGCGGGACCACTTGGTTGGCTGTTGGCTCAATTTCTGCAGCTGGGACGCGCTTGCAAAAACGCGCTGGAATTCAGGATGACCCAAAGGGATTTATAGAGGACATGGCGGCTTTTACGGCTGACCTGCTGCCACGGGACAACCCCGACCTGCGGGCTATGCTGGCCCGTGAGGCTGGCAAAACCGTTGACTGGCTCGAAGACCTTGGGGTCGCCTTTGCCGGACCTTATGCAGAGCCACCTCATCGGGTTCTTCGCATGCACAACACGGTGCCCGGCCCACGTCTGATTGTTGATCGGCTTGAGCGTGCTGCACGTCTTTCTGGTGCTGTGATTCAAACCGGCGCAACTACGCAAGAATTGCTGCAAGACGCCAATCGTCGCGTGTATGGTGTTAGCTTCCGGGTTGATGGCCAAGAGCGAAGAGCGATAGCCCGTGGTGGCGTTATTTTGGCCAGTGGCGACTTCAGCGGAAACGACGCCATGCGACAGGCGTATCTGGCTTCTGGTGCCGCGCGTGCTGTTCCTCTTAATCCCAACAATCAGGGAGACGGGTTTTCCTTGGTTGAGCCTTTAAAAGCAGCCCTGTGCAATATGGACGCTATATTTGGCCCGCAGCTGCGCTTTCGGAGGGCATCAAGGCTGGGTCTCAATGAGCTTATGCCGTCGTGGCCGTGGCTGGCTCGGGCAGCAGCCATCTTTTTCATGCACGCTCCCAAGTGGACGCTCAAGCCGCTGGTTCGCTCTCTCATGATCGCAAACATGTCCCCATCTGAACGCTTGTTTGAAGCTGGCGCCGTGCTGGTGGCATCTACCGGACAACTTTTGGATTCAGCTCGTCCCGCGCAATCAGTTGCGCATACAGAAGATCGGACAGCTTATATCGTGATGCCGGCGCAGATCGCAAAGCAATTTAGTTCTTTGCCAAACTACATTTCCACAGCGCCGGGTATTGCTTATGCGTTTTTTAACGATTACGCGCGTGGCAGGCCTGACTTGGTGCATTCCGCTGAAAACGCGAACAGCTTGGCTGTTGCATTAGGAATGGACGAGCTTTCGCTTGAGTCCGCACTAGGTAAAGCATCCAAAACACCGCTTGTAGCATTAGGTCCTGTGCAGGCGATGCTCACCACGACTGAAGGTGCGTTGTCCGTGAATGAAAAGTGCCAAGTTCTGGATGCAAACAGCACTGTTTTGGCAGGCCTTTACGCTGTGGGGTGTATGGGCCAAGGTGGCATGCTGTTGCGCGGACATGGGCTTCACCTCGCTTGGGCGTTTACCTCTGGGCGCATCGCTGGTAACTTAGCGGCCCATGGGTAATCGTCCCAAAGAACTAAAGGCGTTAGAGTTGAATTTTCAACTCATACATTTCTAGAAATCAATAGCGTCACGTATTGCTGCTATTCCAGCTTTTGCGCACCCGTCATCTGCTTCGCCCCCAGGCGCACCAGACACACCAATTGCACCAAGTCCACTTCCGCCACCCTCAATAATAAGACCACCTCCAGCGGCTAGAAATCGCGGCAGATTTCGCAGCCCACTCATAGGCATTCCAGGCTGAGTTTCACGAGCTAGGTCTGCTGTTGAAGTTTTAAAGCTTGCAGCAGTCCACGCTTTGTTGATGGCGACCTCAATGGTGTGTGCACCAGCAAAACGATCGCGCAAAAGCGCTTGCACAAGTCCAGATCGATCAACTACCGCTACGGCTACTTGATAGCCTTGTTTTCGACAACTTTGCAGCGCTGCATTCGCAGCAGCAAGAGCTGTCTCAGTGGTCAGAGATCGGCTGGTGAACGTGCCATCTTGAGCAAAAGTGGGGGACCATGCTAAGGTAACTAATGAAGTGATAAATAAGTTAATTAATTTCATGGAAATGACCTTGTGATTGGAGAATTAAAGTGGTTTTTGAAAATTATGACTACTTAAGAAATTAATTTTTTTTGCACTTCAACATGAGTTTTTCGATAGTAAATTTATTCATAATGAGTCCACATTCTTAAGATTCGAACTGTTTTTTCTTTGCGAAAGATTTCATAAACCAAGCGATGTTGAATATTGATTCTGCGTGAGTAAGCACCCTTTAAGTCGCCAACCAACCTCTCATAAGGCGGTGGATTTTGGAGAGGGTCTGCTTCTAAAATATCCAGTAATGCCTGCGCTTTATCTTTAAGGCCTGCGGCTGATAGTTTTTTAGCATCCTTGATGGCGTATTTGGAATAGACTAAATTCCAAGTTACCATTTCAACGCCTTTTTACTTTTGGAAATAGGCTCAGCCATAGAGTCTTTAATCGACTCACGCATTCCAGGAGTCGCCAATAGATACAAAGTTTCTTGGATAGCGCTCCAATCTTCTTCGGAAACCAAAACGGCATTTGCCCGCTTACCAGAAATCACCACGGGT
>CAIUZV010000457.1 GCA_903903735.1 uncultured beta proteobacterium
CATGTTCCCCATTGCGAAGAAACTTGGTATCCATGACATCCACTACTCGATGGTGGTGGTCACAGCGATGAATATTGGGCTGATGATGCCACCCATTGGTGTAGGCTTTTATGTGGCTTGTCGCATTGGAAACACCTCACCGGACGAGGTGATGGGTGCGATATGGCCTTACATCGCCGCGCTCATTGTCGGTCTGATTGCCATTGCTGCAGTACCTTGGTTCTCAACCGTGGCGCTCTAGATCAGTCGATCCACAGAGACGCCACGATCCTGTTCGCAATCAGGCTAACGCTTGCGTACAGGGGGTAAATCAGTGCAATGCCCGTGCGCGGCCTCTGCAGCAAGTCCGACCGACTCACCAAGGGTTGGATGAGGATGGATCGTCTTGCCGATGTCCACAGCGTCCGCACCCATCTCAATGGCGAGTGCCACTTCACTAATGAGATCGCCCGCATGCGTGCCCACAATGCCGCCACCCAAAATCTTGTGTGATGTCGCATCAAACAATAGTTTGGTGAATCCCTCATCGCGACCATTCGCAATCGCACGACCTGAAGCCGCCCAAGGGAACAAACCTTTCGTGATCGCAATACCTTGTTGCGCGGCCTGCTCTTCGGTCAAACCGACCCACGCCACTTCAGGATCCGTATACGCAACAGACGGGATGACACGCGCATCAAAGAAGCTCTTTTGGCCTGCAATCACTTCAGCAGCAACATGCCCTTCGTGCACAGCCTTATGGGCGAGCATGGGTTGGCCGACAATGTCCCCGATCGCGAAGATGTGCGGAACGTTTGTGCGCATCTGACGATCGACCTCAATAAAGCCACGGTCAGTAATGACCACTCCGGCCTTTTCAGCCGCAAGTTTTTTCCCGTTAGGGGTACGTCCGACCGCTTGGAGCACGAGATCGTAACGTTGTGGCTCGGCAGGGGCATTTGCACCTTCAAACTTCACGTAGATACCATCTTTCTTGGCCTCAGCTGAAACCGTACGCGTTCCTAACATGATGTGGTCAAATCGTGGGGCATTAAACTTTTGCCATACTTTGACTAAATCTCGATCCGCGCCTTGCATCAAACCATCTTGCATCTCCACAACATCGAGACGCGCGCCGAGTGCAGAGTAAACCGTTCCCATTTCTAAGCCGATGATGCCACCACCAATAATCAGCATGCGCTTAGGAATGCTGCGCAACAAAAGAGCGCCCGTCGAATCGACGATGCGGTCATCTTCAGGCAAAAATGGTAGCTTCACAGACTGACTACCCGCTGCGATAATGGCTTGCGAAAATTTCACAACGCATGCCCCAGCGTCCGAGGCAATAGTGAGGTGATTGGGGCTCAGAAACATCCCACTGCCCTGCAAGACCGTCACTTTACGTGCACGTGCCATTCCAGCCAAACCGCCGGTCAGCTTGCCAATCACGCCATCCTTAAAGGCGCGCAGCTTATCCAAATCGATCGTTGGTGCGCCAAAACTGATTCCATGGGCAGCCAACGATTGCGCTTCCTCAAGGACTGCCGCTGTGTGCAACAGCGCCTTAGATGGAATACATCCGACATTCAAACATACGCCACCAAGTGTCGAATAGCGTTCGACCAAAATCACTTTAAGGCCAAGGTCCGCAGCACGGAAGGCAGCCGAATAACCACCAGGCCCCGCACCCAACACTACCAAATCACAATCATGGTCGGCCGAGCCTGCGAACGTACTGGCCGCGCTCGGGGTGACCGCTGCGGTCGCCACAGGTGACGACGCTGGTGCAACCGCTGCTGCGACGGGCGCAGGCGCTGAAGCAGGCACTGGTGCAGGCGCTTGGGCCGTGTTTGCGGCAGCAGCAACCTGAGCGATGACGCTCCCTTGCTTGACCTTATCTCCGACCTTGACTGTGAGATTGGTGATCACACCAGCATGAGATGATGGGATTTCCATTGAGGCTTTATCTGACTCAACAGTAATCAAACCTTGATCAATGCGAACCGTATCACCAGCTTTAACCAGCAGCTCGATAACTTCGACGGTATCGAAATCACCGATATCCGGCACCGCGATATTGATTGAATCGCTCATCGTGGTTCCTTAAAGTGCGATACGACGGAAGTCCGCCAACAAACTGCACAGGTAGGCGTTGAAGCGTGCAGCAGCCGCGCCATCGATCACGCGATGGTCATACGACAAGGACAATGGCAACGTCAATTGGGGTCCGAACTGCTTGCCATCCCATACGGGCTTCATGAAAGACCGTGAGACACCAAGAATCGCGAGCTCCGGCGCATTGATGATTGGCGTGAAGTGTGTGCCACCGATCCCACCAAGCGATGAAATCGAGAAACATCCGCCTTGCATTTCAGCGGGGGAGAGTTTTCCATCCCGAGCTTTCTTTGCGAGTTCACTACTCTCTTGCGCGAGTTCAAGGATCCCCTTCTTATCGGCGTCACGAATCACAGGCACCACTAAACCGTTGGGTGTGTCCGCGGCGAAGCCGATATGAAAGTACTGCTTGAGTATGAGTTGGTCACCATCGATCGAGGCATTAAATTCTGGGAACTTCTTGAGCCCAGCCACAACAGCCTTGATCAGAAACGCCAGCATCGTGACTTTAACGCCAGACTTTTCGTTCTCTTTGTTGAGCGTTATACGCAACGCTTCAAGATCCGTAATATTTGCTTCGTCATTATTCGTGACATGAGGAATCATGACCCAGTTGCGATGCAAGTTTGCGCCAGAGATCTTTTTAATTCGCGACAATGGTTTCGGCGTGATTGCGCCAAACTTTGTGAAATCCACCTTAGGCCAGGGCAGCAAGTCTAGGCCACCGCCAAGCGTCATGTTCGATGCAGTCGCCGCGCCATTGCCCGCCAAGGCAGCCTTGACAAACCCTTGCACATCTTCTTGAGTAATCCGGCTCTTTGGTCCACTGCCGGTCACGCGCGTCAACTCTACGCCAAGCTCACGCGCAAACTTTCGCACGGAGGGCGACGCATGGGGCAACCCTGCCGTCGAGACCGGCACCTCAAGCTTCTCCGCCGCCACGGCTGGTGTCGACGGCACAGACACCACTGCAGCTGCGGCAGGGGTTGGTGCTTGAACGGATGGCGGTGCTGCGGGCGCTGCGCTCGCCACCACAGCGGGTGCAGGTACAGCGGCGACTATCGCGGGCGCAGTGGCTGCGTTCGCTGCAGCAACCTCCACGTGAACGACCACGCTGCCCTGCTTAACTTTATCACCCACTTTCACGTCGATCGACTTTACGACACCACCATGAGAAGACGGAATCTCCATCGAGGCTTTATCAGACTCGACAGTAATCAAGCTTTGCTCAGCTTTAACGACGTCACCCACTTTAACGAGAACCTCAATGACTTCGACCGTGTCAAAGTCTCCGATATCG
>CAIUZV010000458.1 GCA_903903735.1 uncultured beta proteobacterium
AAGTCCGCCAGAACCCGCAACCGTTTTGAACGTTTTTTCAGCGGCGACGTATTGATGCACGCTCGCCACGTGAACGACCTCTGTTTCATTGACAAAGCTGTAACACGTATTGGTCAGAACAGGCTGGGGGTTGATCGCGATCCCCGCCAACTCTGCAACGATTGCAGCGGCCGTAACTTTGGCATGCTGATTCGCCATGTGCCCTGATTTTGGCATCAAGGGCGCAACCTGAATCGAATCGCCGATGATGTGCACATCCTTCGCTTTCATTGATTCAAAGTTCAGATAGTTAACCGTGGACCAACGACCGTTTGCATCGGCGAGGCCCGCTTTAACAATAAGGTCACCTGCGCGCATCAGAGGCAACACATTGAGCACGTCTGCCTTAACGTCGTCCTGAACATCAAACTTGAGCGTTCGTGTTTTGGCATCTACTGCCGTCACGTTGTGCTGAGGTCTGTATTCAATGATGCCAGGATACATCTTGGCCCATGCTTCCTTGAACAACTTACCCTTAGATGTCACGTCTTGATTCGCGTCTAACACCAACACTTTAGATTTGGGTTTGTGCTTCTTCAGATAGTTTGCAACCTGACACACGCGCTCGTACGGGCCGGGAGGGCAACGATAAGGTGCCATCGGGATCGATAGCGCAAATACACCGCCGTCTTTCATGTCTGCAATTTGCTTGTGTAATGCGACAGTTTCCGGACCGGCCTTCCAGGCTTGTAGGGTAATGCCCGCTTTGTTAGCGGCATCTAGCCCTTCGATACTGTCCGTCATCAGACCGATGCCTGGAGACAACACAAGCTTGTCGTATTTGACGGTCTTACCTGACGCGAGCAGCACGGTTTTCTTCGCTGCATCAATGCTCGCGACAGAGTCTTTGATCATCTTAATGCCGTGATTTTTTTCTAATCCGGCGTAGGGCGAGGTGACCTCAGCAATTTGGCGAGAGCCCCCCACAACCAAGTTAGACATTGGGCAGGAAATGAATTGGGCATTGGGCTCAATCAATGTGACTTGCGCAGTGTTGTTTGAGAGCAAGCGCAAATACTTGGCGGCCGTAGCACCACCATAGCCAGCACCCACCACCACGACTTGCGCCGTCTTCAACGTATTGGCACGCGCCTGTGTGCTCACGCCCATCGCAAGTCCGGCGACGGCTGCGCTTTGTCCCAGAAAGATTCGACGATTCATCATTGTCCCCTTAGTTCTTCTTGCCGAGTACATCGGCAATAATTTTTAACTGTTCGTCGGTGTAGCCTTTCGCAAGTTGATGCATGATCGTTCCTGTGCGGGCACCTGTCTTATACGCTTGCAATTGCTCATACATGACGGAGCTTGTCAGTTGATTGATCACCGGCATCGTGGCGCCCGGTGCGCTCACACCATTCGTACCATGACAGTTGGCACACGTGGCCGCCAGACTTTGTGCGTACAGCCGCTGCGCCTGGATATCTTGCGCAGACGCTGTCGTCACAAACATTGCAGCGCTAAGGCCTGCAGTCAGTATTCCTGTTTTGAACAAACTTTTTCTCATCATTGTCCGTCTCCTCGTATTGATGCGTAATGTGTTGATGGTCGTGCGATAGCGATCCACTAACAATGCAGACTTACCCTTGTTTCGGGTCACACTCCGTTCTTTTTAAACCACTCCAGACATTTTTCCCAGCCATCTTTTGCTGGACCCGCTTGATAGGTGGCGCGGTAATCCGCGTGAAATGCATGAGGTGCATCTGGATAGATTTCAAAACGCGATGCAGCGGCCGCTTTGTTGTCCTTTGCGGCGGCCAGTGCCTGCTTCATTTGGTCGACCGTATCCAAGCTGATCCCGGTGTCCTTTCCACCGTAAAGGCCCAGCACTGGCGCCTTTAATTGTGCGGCGAGATCCACCGGGTGTGCGGGAAAGTTTTCACTTTTATCCCCAACCAGTCTTCCGTACCAAGCAACGCCCGCACGCACTTGTGGCAAGTTCGCGCAAGCCAACCAAGTGATACGGCCTCCCCAGCAAAATCCTGTCATGCCGACACGGTCCAAGTCGCCGCCTTGTTGTCCGGCCCATTTAATGGCGATAGTGATATCACCCATCACTTGCTTGTCGGGCGTCTTACCGATGATTTCGGTCATGATTTCGGCCATCGTTCCCAAGGAACTTGGGTCCCCTGCTCGAGTAAAGAACTCTGGCGCGATCGCCAGGTAACCCTGCTTGGCAAATCGTCGCGCAGTATCCGCGATGTATTCGTGCACACCAAATATTTCACTCGCAATGATGACGATGGGCAGCTTGCCAACACTCGCCTTTGGTCGCGCAAC
>CAIUZV010000459.1 GCA_903903735.1 uncultured beta proteobacterium
ACGGAGCAACGTCCTGTCTGATGCATTCAGATGATCGCCTGATCGTTTAGTCCGGATAAATTTTTCCTTTTGTCACGACGCCTTCCCACATTTTGTATTCACTATTGATCTGTTTTTCAAGATCCTTGGCATTGCCTGTGTCGATGGTGTAGCCAGCTGCAACGGCAGAGTCCGTAAACCCTTTGCTTGTCTTCGCGGCTTCGACAGCTTTGGTGAGTTTTGCGACAACATCAGCAGGTAGGCCTTTAGGTCCGATGACGGCAAACCATCCCAATACTTCGTAGTCAGCGATCCCCGCTTCGATCATCGTCGGTACGTTGGGAACGCTAGGGTTGCGAGTCTTCGATGTAACGGCGAGTGCACGTGCTCTGCCGCTTTCAACGAAAGCCTTACCCGTGCCAACAATATCAAACATGAACGTAACCTTTCCGCTAATCACATCGACCATCGCGGGGGCGTTACCCTTGTAGGGGATATGGAGCATTTGGGTGTTAGTAGATTGCTTGAGGAGTTCGGCGGACAAGTGGTTTGAGCCACCAAAGCCGGCAGAGCCAAAGGTGACTTTGTCCGGATTTTGCCGAGCGTAATCGACGAGCTCTTTGACTGACTTAACATTTGTTTGTGAGCCAACCAGCAGGATATTGGTGTAGCTGAGGATGGGGCTAATGAGCGTAAAGTCCTTGCGCGGATCAAACAACTTACTGCGCTGCACGATCGGTGAAATGGTCAGACTTGGACTGGCAACATAATTGAGTGTGTAGCCATCCGGTGCTGCTTTGGCTGTCGCGTCGGCGCCGATCATGCCGCTCGCACCGGCACGATTCTCTACGATCACCGATTGATTAAGTTGTTCGCCCAGGAATTTTGCGAACACGCGGCCCGATACATCGACTGGCCCGCCTGGTGGGTAGGCAACAATCAGCTTGATTGGACGATCTGGCCAGTTCGCTTGAGCCAGGGCGGATGTGCTGATGCCTGCCGCCAGAAGTGTGGCGCCAAAGGCCGCAACACACTGAGTGATTTTTTTTGTAGTGAACGTTTTCATGAGGTCTCCGAATCTTTAGGAATCTTTAATCGCTTAGCGGGCAAAGGTGTGTATTCAGTATTAATTAATTTTGGCGCCAGAATCTTTCACAGCTTTATTCCACATCTGCAGCTCTGCCTCAATATGTTTACCAAACTCGGCTGGGGTTGAACCCACCATTTGATAGCCGTTTGAGGCAAGTTGCTCGCGTATCTTTGGATCCTGTGCGACCTCAGCGAATGCTTTGTTCAGGCGATCAATCGCAGCTGTGGGCGTGCCCGCTGGCGCCAAAATACCGTACCAGACATTCACTTCAAAGCCGGGTAATGTTTCAGCAACTGTCGGCACGTTAGGGAGGATTTCGGTACGCTTGGCGCCTGTCACAGCAATAGCCTTGAGCTTGCCGGCTTTGACCTGCTGATATGAAGTCGAAATGCTGTCAAACATCAGGGAAACTTCACCACCAAGCATCGCGATCACTGCTGGCCCACTGCCTTTGTAGGGAATATGAACCATTTGCGTGCCGGTCTTTGTCTTGAAGACTTCGACCGCCAGGTGACTGGTGTTTCCGTTGCCCGCCGACGCATAGGACAGTTTGTCCGGGTTGGCTTTAGCGTAGGCGATTAACTCAGGAATCGTGTTGACTGGCGTTGAGAGCGGGGCCGCAACAAGCAAAGGTAGTGTTGCAACCAGAGATACCGGTGCAAAGTCTTTGCGTGTGTTGTACGGCAGAGAAGGATAGAGAGCGTCGTTGATAGCGTGTGCAGTCAGTACCAGTATCAGAGTGTTGCCGTCGGGCTTAGCACGAGCCAATGCTTGAGTCGCTATTGTTCCACCCGCACCTGCTTTGTAATCTAGGACGATCGTCTGGCCGAGTTTCTTTTGTAGCTCAGGAAGTATCGGTCTGGCCAACATGTCGGCGCTGCCGCCAGGTGGGTAGGGGATAATCAGCGTCATGGGCTGGTTGCTCGCTGTTTGTGCTTGTGTTGCGCAACCGACAAAAAGGGCGAGTGCCGCAAAGGCTGTCTTGGCTGAGGCCAGGATCGTTGTTTTCATAATGTGTTCTCCAGATTAAAAAAAACGGCGCCAGAAGCGCCGTTTCAATTGCAACGCGTATGGCGATCCATGCTATCTATCGTAAACAGGCTTGCCTTGCGCGTTACGACGAATCACTGACAGCTTAGACGATGCTTGGATGGGCGCGCCAGTCTTTTGCTTAAGGGTTTCCATGGATAAGCCTTCAATCATTGCGCGAACTTCGAAGCCGTTTGGGGTGATATCAATGATGGCCAGATCGGTATAGACCTGATTCACAACCCCTGCGCCCGTCAAAGGATACGTGCAGGCTTGCATGAGCTTCGGCGTCTGATCTTTGGCGACGTGCTCCATCATGACAATCACATTGCGGGCTCCAACAGCCAGATCCATCGCACCGCCAATGGCTGCAATAGCGTCCGGACCTGAGGTGATCCAGTTAGCCAGATCTCCATTCGCAGCGACTTGAAACCCACCCAGTACTGAGTAGTCCAGATGGCCACCACGCATCATCGCGAAGGACACGGTGTGCTCAGTGATTGATGCGCCGGCCATCAAGGTCACGGGGGTGCGGCTGGCGTTGATGATATCCAAATCAATTTCGTCGCCGACCGATGCGCGACCCATTCCCAAAATACCGTTTTCGCTATGCAGTAGGATCTCTCGATCCGCGGGAAGGTAGTCTGCAACCTGCGTGGGCATGCCGATGCCCAGGTTGACGACGGAGCCGTCCGGGAAGTCGTTGGCGACGAGATAAGCAATCTCTCCGCGCGCAAGCGGCTTGAAGGTGCTGTGTGAAGTGCTGCTTGATACGTTGCTCATCGCTCCCCTCCGATCGCTACGACTGATTGAACAAATATGCCTGGTGTCATCACATGTTCAGGGGCGAGATCGCCCAAAGGAACGATGCGATTGACCTGGGCAATCGAATGCTTCGCCGCCATGCACATCACGGGCCCAAAGTTTCGGGCCGCCCAGCGATACGTCAGATTGCCCCAGCGATCACCGAGGTGGGCGCGCACTAAAGCAAAGTCTCCCGTTAAAGGCTGCTCCATGATGTAGCCTTTGCCATTGATGACGCGTTGCTCCTTTCCCTCTGCGATTAAGGTGCCGTAGCCAGTCGGCGTAAAGAAAGGCCCAAGCCCAGCGCCCGCAGCACGCAAGCGTTCTGCAAGCGTGCCTTGCGGCATGCATTCGAGCTCCACTTGACCGGCGCGGTACGCGTTGGCAAATACATCGGAGTGCGCGGGCCGAGGATGCGAGCACACAACCTTACGCACGCGGCCTGCCTTGATGAGCCCGGCAATGCCGGTCTCGTGCGTGCCCGCGTTGTTGCTGATGATGGTGAGCTCGCGCAGCCCCTTGTCCATGATTGCACTCATGAGTTCAAACGGAATGCCTGCATCACCAAAGCCGCTCACCATGACGGAGGCTCCGTCTTGAATCGGCGCAATCGCCTCTTGCAGGGACTGCTTAACCTTGTCCAGCATACTTACTCCATTTGCAACTTGGCGGCTTCAACAATTTTCCTCCAGCTTTCGCGCTCTTTGTCCATGAAAGCACCAAACTCTGCGGGCGTATTGCCGCCCGGTACGCCACCCATTGTTGCGAAGCGTTTTTGGATGTCAGGCATTGACAATACTTTTTTTGTTGCTTGTTGGAGCTTGTTGATGATGTCTGGTGGGGTGCCTGCTGGTGCGACAAAGCCGAACCACGCAGTGACAACCATATCCTTAATTCCGGCTTCGGCCATCGTAGGCACATCGGGCAGTTGTGCAGACCGCTCGGCACCTGTGACTGCGAGAGCACGGAATTGTCCAGACCGGATGAATTCGATCGAGCTCGGTAAATTATCAATCGCGAACGTAACTTGACCACCCAAAAGGGCTGCAACGGCTGGACCCATGCCCTTGAAGGGGATGTGGGTAAGTGTCAGGCCCGTGCGCTGCGCAAACATTTCAGCCGACATGTGTGGAGACTGCCCCGTGCCTGAGGAGGCAAAAGAATAGTTACCCTTTGGGTCTTTTTTAATTGCATCAACGAGATCCTTCACCGTTTTGTAGGGTGATTTGCTGTTGACCACGAGTACGTTCGGCACCGAGATGACTAGCGTGATCGGGCTGAAGTCCGTGTGCTTATACGGGAGCTTTTTATACAGGCTGTAATTGATACCGTTCGGACCGATATTGCCAAAGCCGATGGTGTAGCCATCGGGTGCGGACTGCAACAAGGCTTGGGTGCCGATAATGCCAGCTGCGCCTGCGCGGTTTTCAACGACGACGGTCGTTCCTAATTCGGCACCCAGCTTCTCGCTGAGCAGACGGGCGGTGATGTCTGTTGTTCCACCGGGTGCAGCGGGAACAATCAGGCGGATGGGTTTGTCTGGCCAGGCCGCTTGCGCAGTCGGGGCGAGCGCAAGCGCGCAGAGGCTAATCAGGCTAGCTCGAATTAGGGTTTTCATGGGTAGTCTCCTTGGAAGGGGTGTTTTTGGTATTTTGTAGGATTGTATGGCCTGTTGAGGATTTTTACTTCCTGAATGCTGGGTTCCAAAATACAAGAAGCCAGGCGGGCGGGGCGGCGTTAAGATTGTGCGCACAGGAGAATACTTATGGATTTGACGTGGACCCCAGAAGAGCGAGCCTTCCGTGATGAAGTGCGTGCTTTCGTCGAGGCAAAGCTGCCCGCAAATTTGCGAGCTAAAACGTTTGCACATCATCGTCTTAAGCGCGAAGACTATGTGACATGGCATCGACTGTTAGTCGCGCAAGGCTGGGGTGCGCCGAGTTGGCCGATCGAGTATGGCGGTACCGGTTGGAACTCCCTGCAGCGTTTAATTTTTGAAATTGAATGCTTCAAGGCAGGCGCTCCTCGCTTGTTGCCTTTTGGGTTAGGGATGATCGGGCCCGTTCTCATGAAGTATGGATCGCAAGCGCAAAAGGATCGATTCCTTTCGCGCATTATTAATGTTGAAGATTGGTGGTGCCAGGGCTATTCAGAGCCCGGTTCGGGGTCGGATTTGGCCTCCTTGAAGACGCGCGCAGAGCGAGTGGGCGACCGCTACGTGATTAATGGTCAGAAGACTTGGACGACACTTGCGCATCACGCGGACTGGATGTTTTGTCTGGCGCGTACAGACGCCACAGCCAAGGCGCAGCGCGGTATCTCAATGATTTTGATCGACATGAAGCAACCGGGTGTTGAAGTGCGCCCAATCAAAACGTTAGATGGAAGTGCTGAAGTCAACGAGGTGTGGCTAGACAACGTTGAGGCACCTCTTGAGAATTTGATCGGCGAAGAGAATGCAGGTTGGACGTATGCGAAGTATCTGTTGGGGCATGAGCGCAGCGGCATTGCCGGAATTGGACATTGCCACCGTGAGCTCGCGATTTTGAAGTCGTTAGCTGAGCGGATGATGGCCAGCGGTGAGTCGGTGAGCCTGAATCCTCGGGTGCGCGACAGTATCAATCGCGTTGAAGCGCAGGTGCTGGCGCTCGAGATGATGGTGTTGCGCGTCGCGGCTGACGAAGCGACAGAGCCTGGCCCCAAGGCCTCCATACTAAAAATTCGGGGTTCCGAACTACAGATGGAACTTGCAAAGTTGCAGATGCAAGTAGCGGGTGCAGAGTCTTGGCCCTATGACCCTGAATGGATGTTTGCAGAGTCTGCGTTTCATGGTCCAGGCCCAGAGTACGCAGCTGCGGCAGCCGCTGCATATTTTGATATGCGCAAGACAGCGATTTATGGCGGAACCAATGAGGTTCAAAAAGGCATTATCGCCAAGCAGATTATCGGGGTTTAGGACAGATCATGGATTTTTCATACTCAGAAGAACAGCGCATGTTGACCGACAGCCTGAGAAGGCTTGTCGCCGATGCATGGACGCGACCGAAACGCCGCGCGCGTCTTGGTGTGCTCGACGCAGGCGCGTGGGGCAGTCTCGTCGAGCTGGGGGTGGCTGGACTCATGGTGCCAGACGAGTTTGGTGGCTTTGGGGAAACGCCAGCCACCATGCTGGCCGTGCATCAAGAGTTGGGTCGTGGACTGGTCAGTGAGCCAACGATTTCGAGTGCAGTCATGGCGGTGACGTTGTTAGGTCACTGCGAGAATGAGACACTCAAAAAACGTTGGTTGTCGGCGCACGCCGAGGGCGAGGCGGTGCTTGCGATTGGTTGGCAGGAGCAGGGCGAGCGTGATGCGCAACGCCCGCTTTGTACGCGTGCAACAGCGATTGCTGATGGTTATTCCCTGGACGGACAAAAGATTTTGGTTTGGCACGGTGCAGCAGCGAATGGTGTGATTGTGTCGGCCTTGCTAGAGGGCGAGCCCGCATTGTTCATGGTTGAGCAGGGCGCAACGGGTTTGTCGTATGAAGATTTCCCGACCTTTGATGGAGGACGCGCGGCGACGCTGCGCTTTGATCGCGTCTCTGTTGGCAAAGATCAGCTGATTGCCAAGGGTGAACAGGCGCAAGCACTACTTGCTCTGGCAATTGACTTTGGCATCACGGCGCTTTGCGCCCAAGCCTGCGGGGCGATGGCTGCCTTGACCGACAGCACGATTCAGTATTTGAAAACCAGGAAACAATTTGGTCAGCCTCTGGCCGCGTTTCAAGTGTTGCAACATCGCTTGGGCGATATGTTGATTCAATCCGAGATGGGGCTATCCATGACGTATGCCGCGACCATCGGCTTGGCAGAGCAGGAACCGGCTAAGCGTGCGCGTTTGGTGTCGATGGCAAAGATTGAGGTGGCCGCGGCTGCGCGATTTGTGGGTGAGTCGGCGGTGCAGTTGCATGGTGGGATGGGCGTGACCGACGAGATGGAAGTGGGTGATTTTTTTAAACGCTTGACCTACGTTGATTTACTGCTGGGTGATACCAATTATCACTTGCAGCGTTTGCAAGACTTAACGGTGTAAAGATTAAGGATGATGTATGTCTGGTACTGACCTAAGTGCATGGCTGGGTAAGCAGCAAACGGTAGTGGATCGGATGGATCCCGGGCATGCGGCGCGCATTGCTGTGACCTTAGGAGATTCTATCCCTGAGGTAGGCATGCGGATACCGCCGCTGTGGCATTGGGCCTTCTTCTTGGAAACGGTGCCCATTGCGCAAACCGGGCTCGACGGCCACCCTGCGCGCGGAAGTTTCTTACCGCCTGCCGATAATCGAAACCGTATGTGGGCAGGCGGCCGAGTTAGCTTCAATGGCTCGCTTGAAGTCGGTATTGAGGCGCAAAAGACCTCGACTGTCACAGCGATTCAGGAGAAAAAAGGGCGTACGGGCTCCTTGTTATTTGTCACGGTTAAGCATGACATTGAGCAACGTGGAAAGCTCGTGGTGAGCGAAGAGCAAGATATTGTGTACCGTGAGCCGAGCCCGCCAAAGCTGCAGGGCACAGAGCCCGCTCCGGCATCGCAATGGAGCGAGTTGGTCGACCCCAGCCCAGTGCTGCTGTTTCGGTATTCGGCAGTGACGTTCAATAGTCATCGGATTCACTATGACCATCCTTATGTCACGCAGACCGAGGGGTATCCTGGTTTGGTGATTCATGGGCCACTAATCGCGACGATGATGTGTCGCGCTTTCGCGCATGCGCATCCAAACGCAGCGTTAAAACACCTTTCGTATCGGGGCTTGCGCCCACTGATCGCGCCTAAAGGATTCTCTGTTGCAGGTGCTGTCACTGCTCCGGGCGAAGCGAAGCTGTGGGCCGAGCAAGACGCCACCCTGGCGCATCAAGCTGAATTGAGGTTTGAAGCATGAAGAATGTAAAACCGCGTCCTTTAGATGGCGTCACGGTCGTTAGTCTTGAGCACGCCATTGCGGCGCCATTCTGTACGCGACAACTTGCTGATATGGGCGCGCGCGTGATCAAGGTTGAGCGCCCTGGTGTCGGAGACTTTGCGCGTAAGTACGACGAGCGTACGCATGGGATGGCTTCGCACTTTGTCTGGACCAACCGCTCGAAAGAGAGTCTGACGCTGGATTTGAAGCATGAGCAAGCTGGCCCTATCCTCGAGGAGCTTCTTGGGCAGGCAGATGTGCTCGTGCAGAACCTGGCTCCTGGCGCTGCCGCGCGTATGGGCTTGTCGTTTGAGGCGTTGCATAAAAAATTTCCTCGCTTGATTGTCTGTGATATTTCTGGATATGGGGAAGGCGGTCCGTACGAGACAAAGAAGGCCTACGACCTACTCATACAGAGTGAAAGTGGTTTCATCTCTGTGACAGGCTCGCAAGATTCGCCTGCCAAGGCCGGTTGTTCGATTGCGGATATAGCTGCGGGCTCCTATGCGTATTCAAGTATTTTGAATGCGCTGCTATTGCGCCATCAGACCGGACTAGGCAGCCATCTGGATGTCTCGATGCTTGAGAGTATGGTCGAGTGGATGAGTTTCCCGCTGTATTACGCGATTGATGGGCAGGCACCGCCTCCGCGTGCGGGCGCAGCGCACGCGACGATCTACCCTTACGGCCCATTCCCAGTGGGGGACGGTAGCAACGTCATGCTCGGTTTGCAAAATGAGCGCGAGTGGCAAGTGTTTTGTGACAAAGTGCTCGGCCAGCCCGACCTGGCGACGAATCCGCAGTACGACTCGAATCCTAAACGCGTTGCGAATCGTGAACATTTACGTGGTCTGATTGTGGGCGCTTTTTCAAAAATGAGTATTGATGAAGTGGTGCAAGCGCTAGAAGACGCACAAATAGCCAATGCGCGGGTCAATGAAATGAAAGATGTGTGGTCGCATCCTCAGTTACAGGCGCGCGGACGTTGGACGCAAGTGGAAAGTCCTGTGGGGGCGTTGCCGGCATTGTTGCCTCCTGCTACTAGCAATCAATTTGAGGCGCGTATGGACGCGATCCCAGCAATTGGCCAGCATACACTCGCGATCCTCAAGCAGTTAGGAGTGACCGACGAGGTGATTGCCACGTTGCAGGCGGATAAGGCCATCTAATTTTTCGAGGGCAGGGCTTAGGATAAGGGCCAAAGGCCTTGATCCTTGCACTGCGTCAGCAGTGTTTGGATGCTGCCTTGCGCTAACTGTAAATCGCCTGCAATGTCATGCAAAGGCTTGAGCACAAACGCGCGTTGATGCATGCGTGGATGCGGGATGATGAGCGTCGGACTGTCAAGTTTTATGTCGCCGTACAGCAAGAGATCCAAGTCTAGTGTGCGTGGCGCATTACGATATGGACGCTCGCGACCATGCAGTAATTCAATTTTTTGTAGCACGGCCAGCAACTCTTGTGGACCGAGAGAGGTATCGAGGCTTGCGACCGTGTTGATGTAATTGGGTCCACTTGAATCGATGGGTGCGCTTGCGTAGAGTGGCGCCACCTTCTCGACTGTGAGATCTGGTGTTGCAGCAAGCTCTCTTAAAGCCGTTTGTATGGTCCCGCGCGGATCGCCGAGATTTGCACCTAAGCCGATATACGTGCGTATGGGCATGGTGAGTACCTCACTCTTGCGAGGCGGGGTTGTCGGTGTGTTCGCCACCCGTTGTTGGGCTACGACGACGCCGACGACTTCGACTGCGAGCTGGAGTCGTGCCGGTATCTTTGGGTAGTCGGCTCAGTTCTTCGAGCATATCCGCGCGACCTGCGTCATCAGCGTTTGCAAGGTCCATCCACCATTGCGCCAACACACTATCAAATTGATGTGCAGCGGCACGAAGTTGCAGAAAATCGACGGAAGCGCGAAACCGTGGTTGTTCAAACATTCGCCAAATCGACTTAGGCAAACGTTTCTCGAAGCGCGGTTGCATGAACCAGATTTCGCGCATGTCCGCGCTGAAGCGTTTTTGAATCGCGAGCTTTTCTGTTTGCTCATCCAGGACGGAGTCTGCCGCATCCATGAGGGCTTGAATGCTTGGTGTGCCCGCTTGAATACGTTTTTTCCAGCGAAGGTCGACTTGATGCCATAGCAGTGCTGCGAATAAGAAGCTTGGGCTGACGGTTTTTCCGCTGCGAATGCGATGGTCAGTGCGCTCGAGTGCGAGTTCGATAAATTCTTCGCCACCAGGCTGTTCAAGTACAACGTCAAGCAGTGGCAAAATACCCTGATGCAAGCCGTCTTGCCGC
>CAIUZV010000460.1 GCA_903903735.1 uncultured beta proteobacterium
GATGCGCTGACCGTGTTGTTCTTTCAAGATCCGGTTGAGTAAAGTTGTTTTACCGCTACCTAAAAAACCAGTCAGAATCGTGACGGGGATTTTGTTCATGGTCTTAATCCTGAGTGATATGTTATTGATATTATATTATCAATAACATATCGTTCGGTAATCTTTAAAGTGTATTTTTACGCTTTGGTTAAATACTGTGACCGATTTGATGCCCGTCAGCAGGCTCAGCAAACTGGTCTTGAGTTCACTTGACCTCGAAGCGCGTTGGTATCGCCCACCTAGCTCAGACCTGCAAACCCCTCACGATCGCGATAAGATTTATGCTTTTGTGATGGGCGAGGAATGATACTTTGTCCCGATATTTTGCTTTATCGTAGTACCAAAATTTCTGTTCTTTTGTAATAAAAAAGCAGCTCATTAGGGCTGCTTTTTTTTGGGCAACAGACTAAGCGGTGCTTGCTTAGGTACGGTTGAAACCGCTGTAAATATAGTTGCCCTTGAAAAATTCTTATCGATTATTTAATTTCGATTGGAAATGCGTTGATCTCGGTCATGGCTTTCATCCATTAGTTATTTAGCGCGTGTAGACCCTTAAACCCTTGCATTGATAGTGCCCAACATTTCAATCAGTGAACGCAAGGTGTTTTTTATATCGTAGAACTCTGGCTTGATTTCCAGCGAGGTCTCACACATGTAGAGTTTGCGGTTGATTTCAATTTGAATGCTGTGGCAATGCTCGGCAGGGCGACCATACTTCTTGACGATTTCAACCCCTTTGTACGGGTAGTTGTAGCTGACCGTGTAGCCTTGATCCCGAAGGTGTTCACAGATGCGCTGACTCAAGTGTGGGGCAGCCGTAGTGCCATCGCGATCCCCAATCACAAAATCAGAGTGAACCAAACCTGGAAATTCCGTGGCGTGGCTTGAAGCTATAGCTGGCATTGAATGGCAATTGATATGTATGCAATACCCATGATTGCTTAGTGCCTTGTTAATCGCTGTGGTCAGGGCTTGGTGATAAGGCTTCCAACAGGTGTCTATACGCTGCTGAACTTCGCTGACAGTCAAAAGCCTCGCATAGATCGGCTCCCCCTCATCGGTCAGCCGCCAGATCAAACTTTTGCCAAGTCGAACTTTGACGTTGGTGCTCGCCGGGTCAGTGGGATAGGGCCATTCGGCATCGAGCAATTCAGGGTCAATTTCGGTCAAGCCGCGATTGGCATCCAGATAACTACGTGGAAATAGAGCCTCCACCCAAGCGGCTCCCACTTCACGCGAAAAACTGTAAAGTTTCTCGACGTGCGTATCTTCGGCCCGCCGGAGCGTCATCAAATCACACGCGTGAGAAAAGTCCTCTGGGTAGGTAGTGCCGCTGTGAGGAGAGTCAAGTACCAGAGCACTTACTCCTGCGTGTGTTTTGATCATTGAATTTTCGTCCAGACTTTCGGCCAAAGACCTGTTATCGCGACTTTGTATCAGTTTCAAAACGGGGTGCATCGAGGTTCTCGTTCAATTTAGGGTAATGTTTGCAAACTTGCTGATGCGCTTCATTTTGTCGACCTCTTTGTTAATTTGCGCAGCAAACTCTTCAGGCGTTGAGCCTGATGCAAACAATCCTTGCTGAGCTAATCGCTCTCGTACAGTGGGATCTTGGAGTGCCTTGGCCACAGCCATTTGAATACGCTTCACAACGGTGGGTGGCGTACCCGCTGGGGCGACAAGTCCAAACCAAGAGGGGTCGTTGTTTGATGCCAACCCCAATTCCGCGAAAGTTGGAACTTCAGGTAATTCGGATAGGCGTTGAGGCCATGAAACAGCCAGTGCCCTGATCTTGCCTGAACGGATATGTTGCAAGGGTGTCGTCACTTGATCAAAACTTGCATCAACTTGTCCCGATAGTAAATCGATGAGCGCCGGACCTGCACCACGGTAGGGGACGTGTACCATATCCGTATTTGTCGAGCTCTTAAAAAGCTCTCCCCACATGTGCCCAATAGTGCCGTTGCCAGGAGACGCGTAGGTGACCTTGCCGGGATTGGCTTTAAGATAGGCAACGAAATCAGCAAAATTTTTAACCGGCAATTTGTCATTGATCAACAGTACGCCTGGAGCCTTTACAATTTCCGTGACTGGTGTGAAGCTCTTAATGGGATCGTAAGGCAACGTTTTGTAAACAGCCGGGTTTACACCATGGGTTGATAAAGTCGCTACGCCCAAGGTCATTCCATCAGGTGCTGATTTAGCTACTTCGGACATGCCAATCGAGCCACCTGCGCCTGCTCGGTTTTCGACAATAACCTGTAACCCCAGCAATTTTGAAAGCGGTTCGCTCAACGTGCGCGCGGTCACGTCTGTGGCTCCACCAGGAGGAAATGGAACAACCAGCCGAAGTGTTTTAGACTGTGCCAATGCAAGCCCTGGGAGGATTGTAGTGAAAGCCAGTGCGAGTAGATAATTGCGTCGATTCATGTCAGAACTCTTTCTAAGTGGAAGGGTGATGAGACAGAGAGTTTTTGATGAATTCTGCAACTGCTGTACTTTCAATGAAAGCGAATGGTTGCTATGATTACATTCCATTATGGAATGTATTGCCAAAAAGGTTTTGATTGCGACGACTCACGCCTCCTTTGCATTTGCTGCGCGCATTTGCCACAACCGTAAGGTTTGGCAGCATTACGCGCGCAGCGGAATCACTTCATTTAACGCAAAGTGCGGTCAGCAAACAGATATTGGAGTTAGAGCGCTGGGTTGGTGTGACACTCTTTGAGCGAATTCGCAAGCGCCTCAGTTTGACGCCAGCTGGTATGCGTTACGAAGCCACTATTCGCCCATTGTTGGTGCAGCTCGAGGAGGCAACTTTGGATCTCATCACCAGTATCGATGGCGGCGGAGTATTGAATTTATCCACTTTGCCGACATTTGGCGCTAAGTGGCTCATTCCTCGCTTGCCGACTTTTCAGGCCGCCTACCCCCAATTAACCTTGAAATTTGTGCCTTACGTTCAAGGTTACGACTTTCATCGTACTGACTTGGATTGTTCCATTTTATTTGGAGATGGACATTGGCCTGGCGTAATGTCTGATTACTTAGTTGGACAAGAAGTTGTGTTGATTGCCCCACCTAGGGCATTGCTAAAATCACCCTTAAAAAAAGCATCTGACATCGCCAAATTTGTGTTGCTACAGCATGTCACGGTCCCGCAAGCTTGGGTGCGGTGGTGTCAGTTGCACGAAGTTCATGGAGTGAACCCGCTGGCTGGACCACAACTTGATCAATATCACAGCCTGATCCGGGCAGTTGCTGCGGGAATGGGTGTGGCGTTGGTGCCGCGTTGTTTAGTGAATGACGATATTGCCAATGGTCTTGTCACTCTACCACTGGATGATGGGTATTTAGGCGACATGGGTTATTACCTCTGCTATCCGGAGTCACGTGGTCACCTAGAACCATTAGTCAACTTTCGCAAATGGTTGCTAAAGGAATGCGGCGCTGTTTAGTGCTCTGCTGCATTGGTGGGTATCGTTTATCGTTGGCAGGAATTTGCTGATCATATTGCTGGTGTCACGGCAAACGTTAATAAAGAAACGGAACTAGCTTTTGCGGGTGGCTATCACTCTCCTTGAGCGTACCAGCTAATATTGCATTTATGGTCCGTTCTGGACACATGGTTTACAGTTTGTACCGGTCACATAGTTAACACTTTGGGGCCGAATGGGTTCTCCAAGGCTTGTACCCTGTGAGACTCCAAATCAAAGTATCCCATATCGTATTCCATAAAACTCACAAGC
>CAIUZV010000461.1 GCA_903903735.1 uncultured beta proteobacterium
CGGCAAAGATCCCCCGCATCAGCGGTTGATTATTGCAAAAACTGCTATACTGTTGCACTTTGCTGCGCCCGTAGCTCAGTTGGATAGAGTACTTGGCTACGAACCAAGGGGTCGTGGGTTCGAATCCTGCCGGGCGCACCATATAAATCAAGGGCTTACAGAGAAATCTGTAAGCCCTTGTCCTTTGTGTAACGGTTTCTTTTCCACAAAACTATCGCTGTGAGGATGTGACAAATGGCGGATGACTGGTAAGATTGACCTAACAACTTTTTAGGACGCCACGAAATGTCTGACTCAGCGAAGCACTCCATCACGTACTTGCGTTTTCTGCATTTGGTGCAGGCAATCCGTCAGATTCCGACTTTCCCCCAGATGGATCCCGTAGAAGAGCGCTTGCTCACAATGTTGGGGGTTAAGTGGCACGATGCGCAACAGGTCAGTGTCCTAGAGGCAATGGGGCTGTCAACAGAGATCTCGGCGACCACGGCGCACCGTCGCCTCAAGACACTGCGCCAAAAAGGCATGATAGAGCTCGATGTCGATAAGATTGATAGTCGGGTGAAGTATGTGGTGCCAACTGAGTTGGCGCGCAAGTATTTCGTGGCCTTAGGTCAGGCAATCGACAAAGCGGCTCAGCCTACCTGATCTATGCGATTTCGTTTTCGGGTTGACTCGACGAGCGCTGAGCAGAACCGATCGTCATCCCTGACCATTTCTTTGATGGGTATGTTTGGGGCAGGGCTAGCCGTAGCCGTGCTCTGGACATGCTTGTTTTATGCCAACGATTGGCTATTTTCAAACTTATCGGTCAGTAAAGTCATTCACTGGATTTTCTTGCCTGCTGCAATACGTATGCTGGCGGTGATGGCACTCGGTTGGGTGGGTGCAATCGGCTTATTCGTCGGCGCACTGTTGACGAATGACATGGTGTTGCACTCGTCGTGGGAAGACGCGATTGCGATCGCCGCTTTATCCGCTGTGGGTCCGTTAGCTGCAGTTCGCTTCTGTACGCAATGGCTGGGGTTAGAGGAGGACCTTGCAGGGTTGCGGCCGACTCAACTGATTATCGTTGCAGTGGCAGGTGCAATATGTAATGTCGTGCCGCACAATATTTATTTTTTCTTTTCTGGTCATTCACCAGATATTCTTTCAGGCATGTTGCCCATGCTGGTGGGGGACTTGCTAGGCACGCTGGTGGTTCTTTACCTCGCGAGCCTAGCGTTGAAGCTTCTGACGCTCAAACGGCTTACTTCTCGATCGTAATATTGCCGTCCGTGATGACTTTCTGCCACATCACTGTTTCATCAGCCATTTTCTTTGCAAACTCTGCTGGGCTACCCCCTGCAGCATCAAACCCAAGCTTCGCAAACTGTGCCAACAAGGCTGGATTCTGAATAGCTCTATTCAAGGCTTGATTCAGCGTGCCTTGAATGGCTGGTGGCAGCCCGGCTGGGCCAAAGACACCAAACCAAGTCAGTGACTCATAACCCGGAACAAACTGCGATAGGGTTGGAATATCAGGCGCAACGGAAGACGGCTTGGGCGAGGTCACCGCTAACGCACGTACCTTGCCATCGCGAATATGGGGCAAGGACACTGAAATTGAGTCAAACATTAAATCTAAGCGGCCAGCCATCAGGTCTGGCATGGCGAGGGCAGTCCCCTTGTAGGGTACATGTGTCATTTTTGTGCCCGTCATCGCTAGGAAACGTTCGGTCGAAAGATGTGGAATCCCTCCTGTTCCCGCAGAGCCGAAGTTTAGTTTGCCAGGATTCTTTTTGATGTAGTCAATCAGCTCGGGCATTGTTTTTGCCGGCGATGACAGCGGAACCACTACCACTTGTGGTGACGCTGCGAGATACATAATCGGTGTGAAGTCTTTGGTCGGAGAGAAGGGGATCTTGGGGTTTAAGATCGGCCCAATGGTGTGTGTGCTCGAAGTCGACAGCAGGATGGTGTAGCCATCCGGTGCTGCGCGCGCAACCGATTCCGATCCGATCACGCCGGCAGCGCCTGCACGGTTGTCCACCACGACGGTTTGTCCAAGTTCAACACCGAGCTGTTGGGCTACCACGCGGCCGACGAGATCGGTAGCACCTCCGGCGGGGAATGGAATGATGAGCTTGATTGGCTTGTTGGGATAGGTCTGCGCCATCGAAGCAGCCGAAAAAAATGTGCCGACGATGCCAAGAGTAGTGATTAAGATCTTGCGGCGAGTGCTCATGAGAAGTGCTCCGATAGTTGTATGAGAGAGGCTTAGGGCGCTGAGTGTGGTCTTTAAGCGTATTCTTTGACGGCTAGACGCGCCGCGAGTTTTTGCGGCACATCAATGGGCATGTCGAGCATCCAAAACGATAAGCCTTTGCCGTGCGTATCGAGATTCAGCGCATCGTTGACGCCTCCATCAAGAATGCCTTCAAGGACAAAGTTCATCGCTTCGAGTTTTGGAAGCAAGAAGCGCGCCACATTCTTTGGATGCCGATAACCAAACCATTGGGCCACACGCGCTTCGGTCATTTGTTCAACCAATAGCGCGTAGCATTCTGCATCCCAGGCGATGACGCTGATATTGGACGTGTTGCCCTTGTCGCCCGCGCGGCTGTGTGCAAGTTGGTACAGCGGAAGCCTGACGGTGGTACTCATGGAAGTTGCTCCTGTGCAAAACTATAGCTACACGGTACGGCCTCGCGGGGAATCGTGCACGACAACGTATCGAGACGAGGGCGCAAGGAGGTGCGCACTCCACCGCCACCGGCTGGACCGCAACAGTAAAGCGAGGTCACATCGCGCAGAATTTTTTCAGCGATCTCTTTCTGTAAGTGCACGCCGGCCACACGCAAACGCACATCGCGTGACTCGGGCAGTCCTTGGTGCATTAACTCGCCGGCATCATCACCAAAAATACTAATCGCACCAATGAGATCAATGCGAAGTGGCAAAAGATGGCCGATGCGTTTGCGTACGGTTTCACCCGCAAGCGCTGCGCGCTCGCGTGCTTGAAAGCCTGCATAGGAAATTTCTGCTTCGGCGAGATAGCCGTTGTCGTAACAGACGTTCACCTTTAGCTCGGCGGGTCGAGCGTGTCCGGTGACGCCGTCGATACGAATGCGATCTGCGCCTTCTGAGGTAATCGTGACTTGCGTAATGTCAGCAGTCACGTCTGGTGTCAGATATTTAGCAGGATCATGGACCTCATAGAGGATCTGCTCGCGGCCGGTTCGATCATCGACACGACCTCCGGTATCGTTTGCTTTAAAGACAGAAAAGCTGCCATCTGCGCGAATCTCTGCAATCGGAAAACCGATCCGGTGCATGTCGGGCACGGGCTTTTGCCCCGGGACGCTGTAATAACCACCGGAGACCTGCGTGCCGCACTCGAGCATGTGTCCAGCCATCGTGCCGCAACCCATCTTGTGCCAATCGTCCATGGCCCATCCGAAGTGTGCGATCGCGGGGCCCAGGGTGAGAGAAGGATCCGAGACGCGACCTGTCACGACAACGTCCGCGCCATCGTTCAATGCTTGTGCAATTTCATACGCACCAATGTAGGCGTTGGCACTTACGACACGCGACGGATCGATATCGGTGCCGAGTTTTTTAAGCAGAAACTTTAGTTGTTCGGGTTGGGTTAAATCGTCACCGTGCACCACTGCAATGCGCGGCACACGCAAGCCTTGCATACGCGCCAAGGCGAAGATGCGCTGGGCGGCGGCCTGAGGATTCGCCGCGCCAAAATTACTGACGATCTGGATGTTGTGCGCGAGACAGCGCTGCAAGACGGGGCCGACGAGGTCATCGAGTAGCGGTTCGTAACCCATCTTAGGGTTTTTGCGCTTTTCAATTTGTGCCAACGCCAGCGTGCGTTCAGCCAGAGTCTCAAAATTTAGTACTCCGCCCCCGAGCGCGATGAGCGTGTCGACGACAGGGCCAACGCCGTCGGTTCGGTCGCCGGAAAATCCCGTTGCGCAGCCTACATAAAGCGGCTTATCTGTTTTAGCTTTACTCATGAATAGATCTCGGTTTTTGTTAGCTCACGACATTGATCGGCTTGCCCTGTACGAAGGCATTCAGATTACCAAGGATGCCCTGAATGAGTCTAGACATCCCGTCTTCGTTCGCCCAGGTAATGTGGGGGGTAATGATCAGATTAGGCAAGTGCATTTGTAGAAGTGGATGTTCGGCGGCCGGCGGTTCGCTCGCGAGCACATCTAGCGCGACGCCACCTAAATGGCCGCTTAACAGCGCATCGCCAACAGCCGTTTCGTCGATGAGCGGGCCGCGCGCAGTGTTGATGAGCATCGCACCTGGTTTCATTTGGGTAAGTTCTTTCGGGCCGATTAGACCGCGTGTGTCGGCGGTTAATGGGCAGTGAAGGGTGACGATATCGCTTTGCGCGAGCAGTTGTTCGAACGCGACATAGCCGGGTCTAACGACTTGCGCGCCACGGTGTTCACCAAACAGCACCTTCATGCCAAGTGCTTGCGCAAGCGTGGCGACCTCTGTGCCAATCGCACCTTTACCGAAAATCCCGAGCGTCGCGCCTTTGATGTTCAATACCGGTGCACCGTGCACACAGAAATGTGAAGAGGTTGACCATTGTTGGCGTCCCTCGGTCTGATAGTACGGGAGCGCTCGGCGCAGCGCGAAAATAAATGCAATGACGCCTTCGCCTACGCTTTGCCGCGAGTAGCCGGGGACATTGGATACGACGACCCCGTGCGCGCGACAGGCATGGAGATCCACGCAGTCGTACCCGGTTGCTGCGACGCACACGAATTTTAAATTGGGTGCGCCCGCAAGAACCTCAGCGGTGATTTTGACTTTGTTGGTGATGCACATCTGCGCGGTGCCTAGCGCTCGGATTGCTGCCTCGGCGCCTGGGGCGGTCGCTGGGCAGTTTGTCCATTGGGTGGCCCAAGTTGGTACGGGAAGCGGGTTCGGGATGGTGTCGCTGTCTAAAAATACGATCTGCATGGTTACACTTTGCTCGAATGTGGTCTGATATGCCATACGCCTTGATTGGCCAGCGTAGTTTTTTACATTAAATCACGCTAAATGACCTTTTGATTCCGTTCTGCATGATGTGGCGAGACCACTTTTTATTTTTGGATGTTTTTAATGACCGACTTCTCTCCTGTCCCTGATGCCGCCGCTGCGGTGGTGGCCTCGTCCCTGTATGGCCCTGACGGTCAAGGGCGCATCGTCGACGTGACGCAGATACGAGCGGCATTGAGGGCTGAACATTCCTTTTTATGGGTAGGTCTGCTTGACCCTTCCCCGAGCCTACTCGACGGGATTGTTGCGCAGCTGGGGTTAGCTCCCGAGGTTGGGCAGGATATGGCGGCCAAGCACCGCGTGCCCAAAGTGATGGATTACGGAGCAGCCCTGCTGGTCGTCGCGATGACAGTCGAAGTGCGAAGCACCGATGGCTTACCAGCGTTTGGTGAGACACAATTTCTGATCGGGTCGAATTATCTGATTACGCTACGCCGCGGTGCGGTCGCCTCCCACGCGGCGTTACGACAACGACTCGAGAGTCGACCCGACTTGCTGGCGCAGGGCAGTGCGTTTGTGGTCTGTGAGCTGCTGGATTTATTGATTGATCGCTATAACCTTGCGCACGATATGTTTGAGCAAGCGGTCGAGCCGATGGAGCAAGCGATGATTTTAAGAGGCTTGGAAAAGCTTAAAGTCAGAAGGCTTTATCAGTTGCGTCGAGATTTTCAGCGGA